>WHTS01000207.1 GCA_009377585.1 Betaproteobacteria bacterium | reverse complement strand
TAGAAGCTTGATTCCCGCTCCAATATCTCTCGTCGCTAACCCGACGGCGCCTCGTTCCGACCGTGAATTCCAAACCGGCCAATTGCTACGAAATTCGCGCCGGCGCTGACAACCTTCGGCAAGCGGACCGCCATAGTGCGTACAGACGCCCCGATGGCGAAGAGCTCGTCGCCATGGCGGACCAGGATCACTGGTTCGTCCTTTACATGCCCGAGGAGCATTGCGTCTTCGGCAAGAGTCGAAAGTACTACGCCTTGCGTGAGGTCGGGTCCTTGGCGTTTCCCTTCACTCATATCATTTCCATCCAGTCGATCGCCGTCGGCATCTTGCGTCATCCGGTCTGGCGGCAAGACATGAAACGCGAGTAGATTACCTTTACTTGATCTCCTCAATAGCGAATCGGTGATAGCGGTGCGCAAGATCGAATGGCACGCGCCTTACCACTTTCATCGCCCGCTCAGCCTCGGCATCGGACAGTGCATGGATCAACAGGAAAGTACTTCCCCGCTTGGCCGCATCAAGGTGCCGGCCGATCATTTCATCGGCCATGCCTAGCTTAGCCAACCAACCGGAGCCGTCGAGTTGAGCCTGGACAGATGGGATCACTTCGTCGCCCCGGATCAGCTTACAGTCTGCCTCGTCATAACCGCCGGTAAATACGTCGCGCTGCACCTGCTCGGCGAAAGCACGCTCGGGAAATGCCACGACGATCCATCCCGTGGGGTAAAAGATTCCGAAACTCGTGTGAAGATCTGATTCGTCCATGTTTGCTCTCCGCCAGTTTCTTCACTCGCCTTAGCGCAGACGCCTAATGTAGCTGAAGGCAATGAGCAGCATAAGCCAGCCGGCGGAACAACGTTGTTGCAGGAATCCGATCAATAGCTAGACATATGTACAAAGTTGTCTGCGATATATCGCCCCGCGAGCTGACTTTTCCGCACGGCACTTGGCTCGATCGCTGCCATGCCATTGATTTCGGGATCGACGGGACGGATAACCCGCTTGCCTTTGCCGCCGCGATAGCAGTCGAACTCGCCTGAGTAATCAGGTCGAGCGGTCTTGCTCAGCGCTATTGGGCGTACCATCACGGGAACGCAGGATGAGTGCATCTAATGGGCGAACCTTCAAACAAACAGAGCCCGCGGGATTGTCATGTCCGTATCGAGCGCACCTATGCTGCCTGTATCGAACGATGCGGATCTTGCGCACCGCATCTGCCACGAGAACCAATCGGCCTTCGAGATACTGATGCGGCAATACAACGCGCTCGTCGTTCCCTCGTTCAGCGTCGCACAAGATATGAAGGGGATGGACATGGAACGCAAGGATCAGAACGCGAGCAAGGGTAAGGCGGTTCACAAGCCCACCGGCGTCGCGAAAAAACTCGATGCAAAGGCTGGCACCGCAACGGTCGCGCACGACCCGGTAAAGAGCATCAATTGGCTGGCAATGACGATGACCTTCAAGGTGAAGGACCAGGCGACGCTCGCCAAGCTCGGCGTCGGCAAGAAGGTCGAGTTCGAATTCGAGCAACGAGGAAAGGAGCAGATCAGAGGTGGCTCGGTTTATTCGGACACGAAATGGGTTCTGGTTAAGTGGATGAACTGCTCTATCGTAGCGGCAGCGATGCCGATTTTGAGGAGCAGTCACCATGACGAAACGTTCACGCAGGAACCACTCAGCGAAGTTCAAAGCTCGAATTGCCTTGGAGGCATTGAAGGGCGATTCAACCCTCGCCGAGCTCGCCTCACGCCACGGCGTACACGCCACCCAGATCGCGACGTGGCGCAAGCAGCTCCTTGAGCACGCCGGCGAGGTCTTCGAGAACGGCAACCCCGTTGCCGAGGATGCCGAGCGTCGGATTCGCGATCTGCAAGCCAAGGTGGGAGAGCTCACCATGGAGCGCTAATGCGGTGCACCGCATTAGCGCTCTAATGCAGCGCGTATTGTTATGCACACTGCGTGATTGGCAGCGGTTCTAAACTGCTGCTGATTCAACTGCATATGGCATGAGGGCAAGCATCGCCACTCCGCATAATCTTGTTGGCCATTGGGCCTGAGATTACGACCGACGGAGGCTGTCATGCTTGAGCAATTCTTCCATTCCCGATCGCGCATCCGCGCACTGCGTGGTTGTTCGGACGGGACGCTGCTCGACGGGTTTGCGCAGGCGCTGTGGGAGGTGGGCTACGCGGAATATACGGCCCGCAAACGTATCCTAGCCGCGTCGCATCTGCTTTGTTGGGCAGGCGCTAAAGGGATACCCAGCGACGAACTCGACATGCGCATGTTGGCGCGCTTCGATGATCATCTCAAGCGGTGCAAATGCAAAGGATTCACCCACACGGATCGGGCGGATTGGTTGTGCGCCGCGCGTTCTTTCTTGGGATACCGGTGCGGTAACGGTGTCGCGCCCTGGCGCACGAGCGCACTTGAGAATGTGCTGCCGGCATTGCTTCAACAGTTCTTCGCGTGGATGCGCGAACAGCGCGGGACAGGGCCATCGACGCTCAATAGCTACCGGGCGCCACTTCGGGCGCTATTGAAGCGCATCGGTGAAGACCCGGGCAAGCTTGATGCACCGATTCTGCGCCGATTCATCCTGGAGCAAAGTCAACGTATGGGTGCGGGCTCAGCGAAGAATTGCGCGAGTGCGGTACGCATGTTCCTGCGCTTCTTGATCACGCAAGGCCTGTGCCGAAGTGGGCTAGACGCCGCTGTGCCTGTCTTGGCCCATTGGCGGCTCGCACCCTTACCACGTTATCTGCAATCGGATGAGGTGGAACGTGTCATCGCCTCATGCATCCCATCCTCACCCATCGGCAGACGCAATCGAGCCATTGTGCTTCTGCTTGCGCGCTTGGGGCTGCGAGCGGGCGATGTCGTCCGGTTACGCCTTGGGGACATCAACTGGAAAGACGCCTCGATATCGGTCAGCGGCAAGAGTAGACGCGAGACCCGGCTGCCGTTGAGCCAGGAGGTCGGCCAAGCCATCGTGGATTACCTACAGCACGGGCGACCGCACGCGCAAAGCGATGCGCTGTTTCTGCGCTCGGTCGCGCCGTTTACGGCGTTTAGGAGTCCCGCGAACGTTGGGCTCATCGTCAAAGACGCGATAGCGCGCGCCGGCGTGGCGTGCCCGCGCGGGGGCGCGGCTCATGTGCTCCGGCACTCAGTCGCAACCGCGATGCTGCGACAGGGAGCATCTCTGCAAGACATCGCTGCCCTGCTGCGGCACCGCTCGGTTGAAACCACGCAGATTTGCGCGAAGGTCGATGTCACTGCGCTTGATCGCATCGCTCAGCCTTGGCCGGAGGTGCGGCCATGCTAATTGATGCTGTCCAGTCCTACCTTGCGCTTCGCCGTGCTTGCGGATTCAAACTCCGCTACCAGGAATATCGCTTGCGACACTTCGCCCAATTCTCGATGGCGCGCGGCAAGACCTACGTATGTTCGCAAACCGCCATCGAGTGGGCAGCGCTCGCGCGTTCCGTCGAGCAACGCAAGCGTCGGTTACGCGATGTCATCCAATTCGCACGCCATGTTCGTGCCGAGAATCCGCTGCACGAACTTCCGCGCGCTGCATTTGGGCGGAGCAGTTGGCGTCGGCCAACACCATACATTTACTCGCGCGAAGAAATCGAGCGGCTGATCCGGTCAGCCCGTGAGCACGGTTGCAGCGATCAGAAAGACACCTACGGCACGCTCTTCGCCTTAATCGCATGTACAGGTCTTCGCGTCTCCGAGGCGTTGCAACTGCGCTTGAGCGACCTCACGCTAGACGGGCTGGTGATCCGTTCATCCAAGTTCAGAAAGACCCGCCTCGTTCCCCTGCACGACAGCGCCCGGACGGCGCTCAAGCGCTTTATTGAACGACGACGCGGCTCCGCGCAGGCCGACGATCCCGTATTTGTATCGGCGACGTGCTCACCCCTACCACTCTGGGAGGTGGAGCACATGTTTCACGTCACCGCGACCAAGGCAGGATTGCCACGTGGGCCGTCACGCCCGCGGGCGACGCTGCATGGGCTGCGACATACGTTCGCCGTCAGAGCCTTGGAGAGTTGTCCGGACGGCCGCAATCGCATCACGCAACACATGGTGGCGCTGTCGACTTACCTCGGCCACGCGAAACTCGCCGGCACCTACTGGTACCTCGAAGCAACCCCGCTGCTCATGCGAGATATCGCCGAGCGCTTCGAAAGGTTCGCCATCGGAGAGCGGTCATGACCACCCCGATCGCACCGCATATCAGCGCGTTCCTGCAGCAGCGCCTAAGCCTTGAACGGCGTGCAAGCCCGCACACCTGTGACTCGTATGCCTACGCATTCAAGCTCTTATTTGAATTCGCGAGCGAGCGCCTGAAGATCGTACCCTCGGCGCTGCAGCTCGAACAGCTTGACGCACCCCTGATCGCCGCGTTCTTGAATCATCTCGAGACGGCGCGCAGCAATGGACCCAGCTCACGAAACACGCGCCTCGCCGCCATCAAATCCTTCATGCACTTCATGTCCTACCGGGTGCCCTCAGCCATGGAACAGATTCAACGCATCTTGGCGATTCCGCTCAAACGCACCGATACCCGTCTGGTCAAGCACCTCACGATGCAGGAGATGCAATCGATCCTCGACGCACCCGTACCGGATCACCGAGACGGTATCCGCGATCGGGCCATGCTGCATCTGTGCTTTGCTGCCGGGCTTCGGGTCTCTGAGCTGATCGGCGTGCGTATCCAGGATGTGACGCTCCAGCCTCACGCCAGCATCCTCATCCGCGGCAAAGGCCGAAAGGAGCGCTCGCTCCCCCTTTGGAAGGAAACAGCCTCGGCGTTACGCGCATGGCTTGCGGCGCGGGAAAGTGCGTTCGCCCCGGAGGTATTCGTTAATGCGCGCGGCGAAGCCATGACGCGCTCCGGCTTCGAGTACATTCTGCGCAAGCATGTCGAGACGGCTACGAAGCGTTGTAGCTCGCTCTCGCAGAAACACATCTCTCCCCATGTGCTTCGACACACCTGCGCGCTTGCGATTCTGCAGTCGGCCAAAGACTTGCGGAAGGTCGCCCTGTGGCTGGGGCACGCGCATATTCAAACCACCGAGATGTACACGCGCGCCGATCCATCAGTGAAGCTCGAAGCGCTTGAGTCCGTCATGGCGCCTAAGCTTCGCTCGGGACGATTCAGGGCGACCGATCAATTGATTGCCTCGCTTAGGGCCGGTACCGTAATGCGTAGACAACGACCTACGAACTAGCCTGCAATCAGGACCTTGGCGCATCGCGCAACGCATAACAATGCGCTCTGCATTAGAGCGCGATTTTTTGTCCGGAGCGCTCGGGAGATTCGGCCTCCCGAGCGCAAAGCGCTGATCGACCGACAAGGCGAGGTGACGATCATGCGCCAGTGCGAACTGCTCGATCTGTCCCGATCGAGCGTGTACTACCAACCTCAGCCGATCTCGGCCGCCGATCTGGCGCTCATGCGCCGCATCGACGAGCTGCATCTTGCCCACCCTTTCTTCGGCTCTCGCCGGCTCGCCCGCATGCTCGAGCGCGCGGGCGTAGCGGTCGGCCGGCTTCACGTCGCCACCCTCATGCGCCTGATGGGCATCGAGGCGATCTACCGCAAGAAACGAACCTCGATT
>WHTS01000206.1 GCA_009377585.1 Betaproteobacteria bacterium | reverse complement strand
TTCGAGACGGCCGGTCAGCTGTACGCCGTCGATGCGAACCTGGCGGCCAACGTGCTCGTGGAGCCGGTCGGGCGCAACACGCTGCCGGCGATCGCGTGGGCTGCGGCGAAGATCGCCCGCGTGGCTCCGGATGCGCTGATCGGCGTGTTCTCGTCGGACCATGCGGTCGCAGACCAGGACGCCTTCCTGAGCGCCTGGGATGCGGCCGAACAGGCGGCCGAGGAGGGCTACATCGCCCTGTTCGGGATGCAGCCTACCGAGCCCGCGACCGGCTACGGCTATATCCAGGCGGGCCCGCGCCTCACGGGGCGAGATGATCACGATGGTTCGGATGCGGCACGCCGGGTTGCGCGGTTCGTGGAGAAGCCCGACGCCGATACCGCCA
Source organism: Betaproteobacteria bacterium (assembly GCA_009377585.1). Classification (NCBI taxonomy): domain Bacteria; kingdom Pseudomonadati; phylum Pseudomonadota; class Betaproteobacteria; species Betaproteobacteria bacterium. The sequence goes on along the minus strand of WHTS01000206.1, from coordinate 5,368 downwards.
AACGCTTCCTTGCCGAGGGCAACTACTACTGGAACGGCGGCATGTTCGTATTCCGGGCCGACGTGTTCGTGGACTTGCTCGCGCAATTGCAGCCCGCAATCCATGCCGTCATCGGCCGGCTTGCCGAGTGCGACCGCGATGCGCCGGCGGAGCTCTATGCGGGGCTGCCGGACGTTTCCATCGATTACGGCATCCTGGAGAAGACCGACCGGGTGGCGGTGGTGCCGGTTTCGATGGGCTGGAGCGATCTCGGCAGCTGGGAGGCCATCCGCCAGCAACGCAGCAAGGATGCGAGCGGCAACGTCAGGCATGGCGATGTCATTGCCGTGGGCAGCCGGAACAATCTGCTGTGGAGCGACCACGGGGTCCTGGCTACGCTGGGGCTGGAGGACGTCGCCGTGGTACAGACTCGGGATGCGACGCTCGTCTGTCCGTTGAGCGAGACCGCCAATCTCAAGAGCCTGGTTGCCAAGGTGAGGGAGACCCATCGGCCCCTTACCGAGACGCATCTCACAGTGACCCGCCCGTGGGGCAGCTATACCGTGCTCGAGGAGGGCGATCGCTACAAGATCAAGCGGATCGTGGTCAATCCCGGCCAGAAACTCTCGATGCAGATGCACCATCACCGCTCCGAGCACTGGGTCGTCATCGCGGGTACCGCGAAGATTGTCAACGGCGACAAGGAAATATTCCTCGAAGAAGATCAGTCCACCTACATCCCCAAGACGCATCGGCACCGGCTCGAGAATCCCGGCAAGATCCCGCTGCAGATCATCGAGATCCAGAGCGGCCCCTACCTCGAGGAAGACGACATCGTGCGCTTCGGGGACATCTATGGGCGCAGCTGAGAAGCGCGGCGTCGTAAGTACGGCACGGGCGTTGACGGATCGACGCACCGGCGCAAGTGTGAACTGCTTCTTTTCTCTCGCTGTGCGGAGGCAGTATAAACTGCCGCTGGTTTGCGTCTTGCTTTCCTCGCGCCAGAAGAAGCGATCGCCGAAACAACAAAATGCAAAGCGTACTGGGTCGACTGTCGATTTTCCTGAGCCTGGCGCTGGCGCCCGCGGTTTCGCTCGCGCTCGAAGTGGATGTCGCCACCCCGGCGGAGACGCTCGAGGCGGCGCAAAGCAGCAAGGACCCCGCGGTACTGACGCGCCTCGCGCAGCGCTTCGAGCATGCGGAGGGCGTCCCCCGGGACTTCTTCAAGGCGAATCAGCTTTACTGCCGGGCGGCCAGGGCCGGATACGCAGATGCGCAGTTCCGCCTCGGCTGGATATATGCCAACGGTCGCGGCGTGCCGCGTGACGACGGTATTGCGGCCGTGCTGTTCGTGATGGCTGCAGAGCAGGGGCACGAATATGCGCGCCGGTTGTTGCAATACGTTCGAGCCCAACCCAATACCGAGCTGCCCTCGTGCCTGCTGCCCGAGCGGGTCGAGCCCGTGCATGTCGTGGTGGAGGAACCCCAGATCACGATCAAGGGAAGACCGGAGATCGAGGCGCTGGTCAAGCGGCTTGCACCCCAGTACGCCATCGATCCGCAGCTGGTGATGGCGCTGATATCGGTGGAATCGGCATTCAATGCGAAGGCTGTATCGCCGAAGAACGCCCAAGGCCTGATGCAGCTCATTCCGGAGACCGCCGAGCGCTTCGGCGTCCAGCGGGTGTTCAACCCGGCCGAAAACATCAAGGGCGGCCTGGCATACCTGCGCTGGTTGATGGCATTTTTCGAAGGCGAGGTCACGCTGGTTCTGGCTGCATACAATGCGGGCGAGAAGACCGTTGAACGCTATCGGGGAATCCCGCCCTACGAAGAGACGCGCAACTACGTGCGCCGCATCACATCGATGTACAAGAAGGGTACGCACCCATACAGTGCCGATGTCGTCGCGCCTTCCGCCATCATGAGCACGCTGCGTCGCGCCGGCGGCTGACGAACCAACTTCGCGCGCGGAGCCGATACGCCGGACGTATCGACAATTCCCAAGCTCAGAACGGAGCGCACTCCACGTGCTCAGAATCGGTCAACAACGCACTGCTCCGGTATTCGATCAGGCTTCCGGCCGCGGTCCTGTTCTGCGCATTGCACTCTTTCTCGGCGTCTTCTTGCTGGTTGCCGGCGGCGGTCTCGTCTACGACTATTCGCGTCCCGCAACATACCATGCAACCGGCCGTCTTTCCGTAGAACCGCCCGGCGTCGAAGATCCGGTCGTCAAGTCGCAATTCGTCATTGCGGAGACGCAGGCGCTGCGCCGCTCGGAGGTGCTGCAGACGGTAGCGCAGCGGCTGCAAGCGGCGGGCGCCCGACCCGATTTCGCGGAGCTCGAGCGCATGCTCAAGGCCGAGGCGGTGCCCCAGACGAGCATCATCGAGTTGCGGGCGGAAGGCGGAGACCGCAACCAGCTGATCGCTGCCCTCACCACGTGGGTCGAAGCGTATGTCGCCAGTCGCAAGGAAACCGATCGGGAGGACGAGACCGAGGCGGTCGAGGAAGCTCGGCATGCGGTGAAGGTCGCGAAGAAGGCCATCGAGGACAAGCGCAAGGAGATGGAGGGTTTCCGTCGCCAGCACGGCATCCTGTCCATCGAGCGCGAGGAGAATCCGGGTGCGGCACGGCTCAAGGGCTTGTACAACGCCTTGAACGATGCAGCCACCCGGGAAGTAAACGCCGAAGCGAAGCTGAAGGCGGTCAACGAAAGCATCGCCCAGGGAAAGGGGTTCGTACGGGCGGCGGACAAGACTGCGATCGCAACCCTGGAGATGCGCGCGGTGGACCTGCGCGAACGGGCAAAGGATCTGGAGCACGACTTCACGGCGCAGTACCTCGCCATGGACCCCAAGTACAAGGCGCTGAAGGCCAATACCGCCCGGGTCGAGCAGCAGATCGAGATGGAGAAGGAGCGCAGTCAGAAGTCCGCTCTGGCAGAAGCACAGGAGGAGTTCGCGGGCGCGCAGCGCGCAACGCAGAAAATGCGGGACCAGGCCGACTCGATCAAGAAGGAAAGCCAGGCCTTCGCGGTGCGCTTCGTCGAGCTCAAGCGCATGGCATTCGACCTGGATCAGTTGCAGGAGACGAACAGGCTCGCGGCCGAAAGGCTCAGAAAGCTGGAGGCCGCGCGCAAACCGTCGGCGGTGCGCATCCGCGTGCTGACCGCGCCCTATGCCGATGATCGCCCCATTGCACCCGATTACACACGCGATGCCGCTATCGCGCTCGGTGCCGGCCTGGCGCTGGCCATCGCCGCGGTCTGGGTGCTGGATTACCTGCGCCGGGATCCCCAGCAGCCGCTGGAGTCCGCGGGTTCACAACCGATCATCCAGATTGCATATCCGATGCTTCAGCCGATGGGCGCAGGCGCTGCAGCGATCGCAGCGCCGTCCGCCATGCCCGCGGGCCTGCTCGGCACAGCGCTGCCGCGGTCCGGCGTGGAGGTTCCGCCGGCAGACATATCGACGCTCTGGAGCGCCGCTTCCGCCGATGGACATCTGATCCTGGCCGCGCTGTTCGCCGGCATCGGCCCCGATGAACTGTCGATGCTGCGGTGGAAGGATGTCGATTTCGAGCATGGCGCGGTCGACATCCCCGGGCCATCGGCGCGCCGGTTGCGACTCATCCATCCCTTTCGTCAGGTGCTCACGAACAGGGCCGGTCAACAGAGTGAAGGCGCCGGCGACAAGTTCATTGTGACCGACGGCCTCGGGGATCCTCTGGACGAGGCTGCGATCGATGCGGAGCTTGCGTGCATCGCGCACGACGCGGGGCTGAGGCACCCGGAGACCGTAACCGCCCGCGCATTGCATTTCACGTATGCCGCGTTCCTTGCCCGGCAAGGGATACGGATGTCCGATCTCGCTTCGCTGGTGGGACGTCTGACCGGCAGCATCGGCGCGGAGCTGATGCGGCTTGCGCCGTCGGGCCAGGCGCGGCCGGCGGAGCACATCGATCCCGTCTTTCCAAGCTTTCGTTCAGCCTGACTTCAGGGAGATGCGGCAAGGTTGGATTGCTCCAGCAGGTTACTGATATGGATGGATGGAATCGCATAGGTGATTCCACTCGGCCGGGTGATGACCTGTTCCCGGGTTCCCTGTATGTAAACGCTGTTGATGATTCCGTAAACTTCAGCCGTCGCCGGATCGAATAGCGGACTGCCGCTGTTGCCCGGATAGGCAGTGGCATCCAATTGGAAAACAACGTAAGCAGAGTCGCGCAGCCGTTTGATCATTTTGGGATTCAATTGTCGCGCTGTAACACCGGCGCGAGCAATTGGCACGAGCGCAGCCAACGTGGCGCGATGCGTCGCGGGATACAAGCCCAGGGCCATTCCGATGGGAAACCCGGTGAAAGCCAGCTGCTGCCCTTCGCGGACCGTCTCCGAGTCGCCGATCCGCAGCGCCGGCAGGGGCTCCCCGGAGATGCGCAGCAAGGCGAGGTCGTGCGCGCGATCGACCGCAACTACATTCGCAGCGCGCGCATTCGCTTCGTCGGCTCCGCCAACGAGCACTATCAAAGTCTCGTGTTGCGCGGTATTGGTCTCGCGGGGCAGAACGTGCGCATTGGTGACGACGTGGCGCCCGTCGGCGACAACGAAGCCGGTGCCGCTGAAAACCGCGGAAGGGTTGCGCGTTTTTTGGTAGGTGCCGACGCCTACAATGGATGGCTTGATTCTTGCCACGCTGTCGGGCAAGCCGGAGGGTGCCTGGGCTGATGACGACGCGCACAAGAACGACATCAGCAGCCAGGCGCACAACGAGGCTCGGGCAAGACCGGCCGATGTTTTTCGTGGGGGACAGGAGTCGAAAGCCATCTGTCCTGACTCGACGAATGGGATGGCCGAATTGTAACAGTCAGGCGCCGGCCCATTTTCGAATGGGCGCAGTGAACTATTCGTCGGAACGGATCAACCGGACGCTGACAAAGTTCGGACAAGAAGAAGAGGAAAAGGAAAAGGAAAAGGAATGAGCGCTCTCGCTGGAAATGAGGAAGAAACGCGGAGCCGGGACGGCATAGGAGTGGTACCACTCCTGTTGATCGTCTTCGAGCTGGCGCTGCTGATGCTGTTATTGCGTCAGTACCAGATAGAGAACGCTGCGTTTCTTCGCCTCGCCGCGCTCGCTTTCGGCGGCTTCGTCGTTCACGCGTTGCTTCCTTTGCGCTACCGGCTCACCTTCTTTGCCGGACTGAGCTTCAGCGGCATTGCGCTGGTGCTCGGGTTCGAGAACGGGGCGTGGCTCGTGGGGATCGGGTTGCTCCTGATCGGCATCTGTCACATTCCGGTGTCGTTCACGGTGCGTGGCCTGATGTTGCTCGGGGTGGGTGCAGTGCTCGCCGCACAGCGCGCGGCGCTCCTTCCGTTTCCCTGGTCCGAGGC
>WHTS01000205.1 GCA_009377585.1 Betaproteobacteria bacterium | reverse complement strand
TCCGCGTTCGCGCCGGCTCCCGGGCCTGCCCCTAATTCTGCTCCCGTGACCGGGTCATCGGTAGGTTCGGATTGAGTCCGTAGGGCCGCAGCCTGGATGAGCGCAGCCTCCGCTTTGCTAACACCCACGGAAGCTAATCCGTCTCCGCTGTCGACAGGTGCCATTTGAGTGCCCTCACTGATGTATTCCCATTTCTCCGCATTCCATGGGCCTCGCATATCCCCATCGCCCTGGGACATGTTGTAGTACTTGTCCGTGAAATTAGGATCCCCCGGCAGCTTGCCTGGCGGAAAGTTGGGCTCGATGGCGTACAGAGCTTTCTCGAACTGCTTCTGGTGCGCGACTTCGCGCGTCATCAGAAATCCAAGCGCTTCCCTTACGCCGGGGTCGTCGGTCAGGTTGATCAATCGCTCGTAGATGATTTTGGCACGCGATTCGGCCGCGATGTTGGAGCGCAGATCCGCAGTCGGTTCTCCGATCGTATCCACGTACGCCGCAGTCCAGGGTACGCTGCCGGAGTTGATCAACGCTGCTCCGCCCCCGTAGAGGAGCGACATCGTCTGACTGTCTCCGCCCTGATTCAGCATGCGGAAGAGCTCTCCTTCTTTACTGAGGCCTTCGGCGAGGGCACCCTTTACCCCCTTGTTCAGCATTACTACTATGGAGCCGATGACCTCCAGGTGGCTCAGCTCCTCCGTGGCGATGTCCAACAGCATGTCTTTGCGACCCGGATCATCTTCGGCGAGCGCCTGGCTGAAATAGCGCATCGCGGCGGCCAACTCGCCCTGTGGCCCGCCGAACTGCTCCAAGAGCAGATTTGCGAGTACGGGATTGGTTTGTGAGACTCGAACGGTGTACATCAAACGTTTGTTATGCGCGAACATTCATTCCTCGTATTGCATCAGAGCAATTGAATTGGAACCGTGCGTGCGGGTGCGCAGTCACGGGAGCCCACGGAATGCGGGCTTCTTCTCGGGCGATAATTACCCGGCGAATGGGTTTGCGGGAGGTGGGCAGGCGCTACGCCCAGCGACATCCATTGCACTTACTATTCCCGTGGGCCAATGAGGCACCCGTCGAGGCGCTAAACAGGGCGCCCATGCGCCGCCGCCAGGGGAGCGAAACGATCCGCGATCTGAGTATGCATCCTGGCGGCGCTTGCCATCCGGGAATTGCGTGCCTTCAGAGCCGCGATAGTCAATCGCGCATCGATGGTCGCCCAAGTGCATATCCCACAACGCGCCGCGCTCAACTCGGTATCTGGCGGTGGTCCGGAGGCCGCGATCCCGGTATCGTGACCCACCCATGGGCAACCTGCCGTTTGAAATCCTGCAGTGGACGCTCGCGTTGGCGGGCGTGTGGCTCACCAGCGGCACGCTGATGAACTTCAGCAGCCACCCGCACTGGTACATCCGCGGGTGGGACTTTCCGCGCGTGCTCACCGCCGCGCTGGCGCTGATCGTCGCGGCGGCGTGGGCGTGGGCGTGCGACTGGCAATGGTGGGATGGGGTGTTCCTCGCATCGCTCGTGGGGGTGGTTGGGATTCAGGTGTGGAACATCTACCCGTACACGCCGCTGGCCCGCCAGCAGGTGCTGCGCTCTGAACGGGTGGAGAACTTGCCGGCGTCGATCCGCCTGGTGGCGACGAACGTGCTGATGGAGAACCGGGAGTTCGACAAGTGGCGCGGCGTCATCCGCGCCGCCGACGCCGACGTCATCCTCGCGGTCGAGGTGGACGACGACTGGATGGAACGGGCCGTTCGCCCGCTGATGGCGGACTGGCCGCACGTCGTGGCCGAGCCACGGGACAACCGTTACGGCATGGTGCTGCTGAGTCGGCTGGAGCTGGTGAACCCGGAGGTCCGCCACGAGGTGCAGGAGGACATCCCGTCGATTCACTGCGGCGTCCGCCTCAAGAGCGGCGACGTAATCAACCTGCACTGCCTGCACCCGCGGCCGCCCGAGCCGCTGTCGAACCAGGACTCCACGCCGCGCGACGCCGAGCTCGTCCTCGTCGGCCGCGCCATCGCCGACGACCCCGCCAACCCGCCGACGATCGTCACCGGCGACCTCAACGATGTCGCCTGGAGCCACACGACGCGGCTGTTCCTGCGCCTCAGCGGCCTGCTGGACCCGCGCGTCGGGCGGGGCTTCTTCAACAGTTACAACGCGAAGAATCCGCTGTTCCGGTTCCCGCTGGACCACTTTTTCCACTCCAACGACTTCCGGCTGATCGAGTTGCGCCGCCTGGACTTCGTCGGCAGCGATCACTTCCCGATGTACCTCGCGCTGAGCTACGAGCCTGCTCGCCAGGAAGAGCAGCCCGAGCCGGAGGCAGACGCCAACGACCGCGAGCAGGCCGACGAGATGCTGGAGGACCAGGCGCAGGAGCAGGCCGCGGAGGCCGTCGGCCTTGGGCGTCGACCGTAAGCACGACAAAGGTCGAGACCTCGCAACCGTGGCATGGACGTCCCGCCCATGCCATAGCGGTGACAACCGGGCGCAACTCGCTAAAACCTACGACCATGCCTTCCCCCTGCCTCACTCGCGCCCGCGCCTACGCTGTCCACCTGCTGACCGCCAGCGGCGTCGTCGCGGCGTTCCTGGCCGTGGCCGAGCTGTTCGAGGACGTGCCGGACGAACGCGTCGTCTTCGCGTGGCTCGTCGTCGCGGTGGTGATCGACGCTCTGGACGGGCCGCTCGCCCGAGCGTGGGACGTCAAGCGGCTCGCCCCGGACATTCACGGGCGGACGATCGACGACATCGTCGATTACCTCACCTTCACGTTCGTCCCGTTGCTGCTCGTGTGGCGGATGGGCTGGGTGCCCTACGCCCCTGGCATTCTTGGCGTGGCGTGGATCGTACCCGCGCTGCTGTCGAGTTTGCTGGGGTTCGCCAACGTCGGAGCCAAGGACGAAGCGGCCGGGTACTTCCGCGGCTTTCCAAGCTACTGGAACATCGCCGCGTTCTACCTCGGCCTGGCCTTCCACGGCCTCGGCGAGACGGGGCAGTGGCTCAACGCCGTCGTCCTGCTGGCGCTGGCGGCACTGACCGTCTCGCCGGTGCGGTTCCTCTACCCCAACCTCACCCCGCGGCCTTGGAAGCTGCCGGTGATGCTCGGGGCGGCGGCGTGGCTGGCGGTGCTGCTGGGGATGCTGCTCGTCTACCGCCGGGTGCCCGGGTGGGTCGTTGGGGTGTCGCTCATATACCCGGCGTTCTACGCCACGCTGTCGATCCTGCTGGATCGCCAGCGGCACGGGCGGGCCTGCGCGAGGTCCCCGTAGGAGACGACGCTGGCCCACGCGAGCCTCTCCTTGATTGAAGCTATAGATGAGGGCACGGACTGCTAATTTGCAGGTCCCTGGTCCGCGCTCTTCTTCTCGGGTCTCCACTTCCGGATTGTGATTCCGGTTGTCTTGAACTGGTCTTGAGGCTGAATTCACGTATTGATCGATCCAGCCTCGGGCCACTTCGAGCGCGGCCTCTACCGCATCCTCGCCTGGGACGGACGTACTATGGGCAACCTCTCCGCAGCGAAGAGTCACGCCATCCTCGGCGATGGTGAAGGTCGCCCGTCATCCGCAAACGTCGTAGCGGCAATCGACTTCGACCACGAAGCCTCGATACTGCACCTCTGCCATTAGCGCAACCCGTCGTCCTTTACCGGCATCGGACGCGTCCCGATACGTTGAGCCCCAATCACGAGCGATGCCCCAGGGCGATTCCTGATCGGCGTCGCGGGGACATTGCTGTTCGTACCCGAATGCGCTGACCCTGGGTTTCCGGAAGGAGCGGCGCTTTGGCCTGGGCTGCTGCTCTCCCGCCAGGTGCTAATGGCCGGTGTGCCGCGGCTCATCATGACCGGTCGGGGATATCGACGCGGCTTTTGAAACGATGCCCCTGGCCACCCTTGTGCGGAAATGGGGTGGCCAATGCGCTCGTCGGTCGCACCAAAAAGGGCGGCAAAACTCGGCTTCGGATCAGTGCTTTTGTCGCCCCGCCCTGGAGGGGAAACAGAATTCGGGCCACAGGAATGGCGTTTGCGAACCACAGGCGGCACACCCCCTCTCCAGCCCCGGCAAAGGTAGATGAAGGCAGCTGATGCAGCCGCATCGATGACCTCGGCCAAGAACCGATTAAAAGGAAATAGTCATGGCCGTACAGTCCAACCCGGATACGCCGCGCAATCGCGGCAACGAAGACGCCCCGCATTTCAGTCCGACGCTGCCGTCCGAAGATGCCCGCACGGTACTGATAAATCAGATCTCATGGGGGGCAGTATTTGCCGGTGTCGTTGTGTCTTTGGCTGTACAACTCATCCTCAATATGCTCGGCATTGGCGTCGGCGCCTCGACTATCGATCCGCTGGCTGGAGAGAACCCGAGTGCAAAAAGCTTCGGCATTGGCGCTGGCCTTTGGTGGACTATCTCGGGAATCATCGCCGCGTTCGTTGGAGGTCATGTCGCCGGGCGCCTTGCTGGCAAGCCACGCGAATCCACAACGTCATGGCACGGGCTCGTAGCTTGGGCAATGGCCACTCTTGTCGTCTTCTACTTACTGACCACGGCCCTGGGCGGTCTGGTCGGTGGAGCGTATAGAACGGTCGCAGGCGCCATGGGCGGAATGGCGCAGGCGGCAGGCGGCGCGTTGCAGGCCGCCGCGCCGGTGCTTGACCGGGCCGATCCATTCGCCCAGATCGAGCACGCCATGCGGTCCGCGTCCGGCGGCGACCAGGCGGCATTACGTGATGCGGCGGTCACCGCAATGCGGGCCGCGGTCACCGGCGATGAGTCCCAAGCTCAGGCGGCGCGGGAGCGCGCTGCCGAGGCGATCGCCCGCGCTCAGAACATCCCGGTCGAGCAAGCGCGCACCCAAGTGCAAAACTACGAGCAGCAATACCGGCAGCGCATCAATGAGGTGAAGCAGCAGGCCACCGAAACGGCCGACGCTACGGCGGACGCTGTCTCGCGTGGTGCGCTCTTTGGTGCGATCGCGCTGATTCTAGGCGCAATCGCCGGATGGTTCGGCGGACGCAGTGGGACGGTCGCACCGACGCTCACCAGCGCACGACTTCGCTAACGCAAGTTGCGAGGCGCTAAAAGCAAAGCGCCTCGCACTAGCACGCGAACAGCCTAGGCAATATTAATTTCGCCGTCCTGGTCCATCAGCACCACGCCCGCCAATCGTCCCGGCAAGCACATGACGAAATCGCTGCCTGAGACGCGGCGGCACCGTCGCTAGCTCGTAAGGCTGCGTGATGTGCGGCGCTCTTCCCGCTTGTGCCGGTCGTTTTCGCCTGGGCGCGCTCCCCGAGTGTTTTTGCGCGAACCTGTTTGCCAGCGGCGGAAGAGATTGTGCCTGAGCGACTTCGCAACCATGCGGCAGATCTCCTCGAGTTCATCGCGCGTGATATGGAGATGGCACAGACGATCTCTGAGCAAGCGTCAAAGTCATGGGGGACCCGCAGCTCGTTCGGCTGATGACACCGAAGTGGAAAAGCACTCGGTCTTGCGGGTGGCTGATGGATTTACGATCGAGCAAGTCGTCAGCGAATTTCGCGCATTTGCGTGCTAGCGTTTGAACATGAGCGCGCAGCAGCCGTTAGACTCACGCTGGGAAATAACGAGATTCAGTGAGAAACCCTGCAATACCTCAACTCCATCACCGACTGAACCTGGTTCAATTGCTGAATTTCGGCGGGCAGCCTTACGACTTCACGGTGACCGGAAGCTCACGCACCCATGCCGACCTCGCTACGGCCGCCGGGCTCGCGGAGATTGCTACGTATGCCGACGGCGCCGGCGCGAATAAGCTGTACATAATTCCACGCAATGCGGACGGCACGCTCGGCACGCCGACTTCACTGGCCGCCGATGCCCGCGCGGTGGGACTCGAAGTCGTAATGTCCAATTTCCCGAACGAGAACCTCACGCAGCCGCTCGTTGGTAGTAGCTGAGCATTCCGCCGAGTCGTGTGCGTCGTTGGATAGGGCCGGTGTTCGCAGAGACT
>WHTS01000204.1 GCA_009377585.1 Betaproteobacteria bacterium | reverse complement strand
CCTTGTTGCCGGGCAGAGTCGCATCGAACATGTGGATCTTGTCGTAGCGGGCGACGATCTCGCCCGTGTCCGACAGCAGGTACGAGCGATTGGCCATGCGGGCGTCGTCGAGCTTCACGGTGAGCGAGCCGAGCAGTAGCCAGGCTTGCAGCTCCTTCGCCAGCGCCTGGAACAGGGCCAGCCCGGCATGCTCGGATTCGGGCGGCGAATGTTCGCGCATCACGCGCCCGCTGCCGTCGAGCAGCACGCAGTATTCCGGCAGCGCGATCAGGCGCGCACCCTGCGTCGCTGCCTCGCGCACCGACTCGGTTGCAAGCGCAAGATTGCGCTCGACATCGGCTCCGGCGTTGAGCTGAATGCAGGCGACAGTGAGCTTTCCCATGTCTGGCTTTCCTGAGAACGGATCAGTCGCCGACCTTCAACTGGTCCTTGGCATAGAGCTGATCGATCTTGCGCTCGTAGGCGTGATAGTCGAGATGCTGGTAGAGATCGTCGCGCGTTTGCATGAGCGGCAGCACCTGCTTCGCCGAGCCATCGCGGCGGATCGCCTCGAACACCTTCAACGCTGCGGCGGACTGGGCGCGGAAGGCCGATAAGGGGTAAAGCGCCATGGCCACACCGGCGCTGCGCAATTCTTCCACCGTGAACCCGGGCGTCTTGGAAAACTCGGTGATGTTGGCGAGCAGCGGGTAGCCCGCACCGAGCGCGGCGCCGAAGCGCTGGTATTGCGGCAGCTCGCTGACTGCCTCGGCGAATACAGCGTCGGCGCCCGCCGCCTTGCAGGCCACCGCGCGCTCGATCGCCGCCTCCAGGCCCTCCACGGCGAGCGCGTCGGTGCGGGCGATGATGAAGAAATCCGGATCGGTGCGCGCGTCCACCGCGGCCTTGATGCGATCCACCATCTCCTCGGTCGAGACGACCGCTTTGCCGGGCCGGTGGCCGCAGCGCTTGATCGCTACCTGGTCTTCCATGTGCAGCGCTCCGGCGCCCTGTTTGATGAGGGACTTCACCGTGCGCGCGATGTTGAACATGCCGCCGAACCCGGTATCGATATCCACCATGAGGGGAGCCGCACACGCGCTGGTGATCCGGTCGACGTCGATCAGCACGTCGTTCAAGGTCGTGATGGCCAGATCGGGCAGGCCGAGCGAAGCATTCGCGATCCCGCCGCCGGAAAGGTAGATGGCGCGAAAGCCCGCGGCCTGGGCGAGCATCGCGGTATAGGCATTCACCGCACCGGCGATCTGCAGCGGCTTCTCGGCATGGAGAGCGGCACGAAATCGCGCGCCGGCGGACGATGGGTGGGCCATGGGCGAGCTCCTGATGATGCGCGAGACAAACGGGATACGACAAGCGGGATGCGCGGCAAGGCGCTCGTGCGCGCGCCTTCGATGATACACCGGGGCGCCGGATCGCCGTCTCGGCGGGTGGAACGCTCGCTATAATGGCCGCCGGCCAGGAGGCTAGTGTCCCGAGTCAGAAGTCGTTGCAACAATGTTCTTGATGTTCGCGACCCCATGAGTGGCAAAAGTGTCGAAATCGGCGCCAGACGCGAAGCGAACCACAGCCAGGTTGGACACCTGGCGAGGATTCGCGACAATGTATGGCGCCGATTCTCGGCATCTTTTGCGCGGCGAACTTCTGATTCGGGACACTAGGGAGGGGACGACATGCCGTTGATCGCCATGACGCGGGAAATGGGGTCGCTGGGCAAGGATGTGGCGAAGGGTGCCGCCGATGCGCTCGGCGTCCCGGTCCTGCACCACGAAATCATCGAGCCGCTGGCGGACAAGATGCGGCTGCGCAAAAGCCACGTCATCAAGCTGCTCGAAGGCCAGCCGAGCTTCTTCGAGCGGCTCACCGCCGATCACACCTCGCTTTGTATCTATACCGCCGACGAGACCTTCAGCCTGGCCTCGAAGGACTCGGGCGCCATCCTGCGCAGCTGGGGCGCGGCCAACCTGCTGCGGCCGGTCTCGCACGTCGTCTGCGTGCGGGTGTGCGCGCCGAAGCCGCTGCGCATCGAGCGCATGCAGGCGCGCATGAAGACGAGCGACGAGTCGCTGGTGCGGCGCGAGGTGGAGAGCAACGACGAGGCGCACGCCGCGATCGTGCGCCGGCACTTCGGTGTCGATTGGTGGGATGCCGAACAGTACGACCTCGTGCTCAATACCGAGCGGGTGTCGATCGACGAGTGCGTCGACACCGTGCTGCGCCACGTGCGCCATCCGGACTTCCAGGAGACGTCCGCCTCGCACGCGAAGCTCGAGAATCTGCGGCTGGAGGCGCACGTGCGCTCGGCGTTGCGCCAGGCGCCGGCGACGCGCACGATCCGCATCGCGATCAGCGCCGACCAGGGGCGCATCAAGCTCGAGGGCGTGGTCGATACCAGCGCGGACAGGCGCGCCGTCGCGGATGTGGCCGCCGCTGTGCCCGGCGTCACCGACGTGGCCAACGACCTCGCCGTTCTCGCCGAACGGCACACGCATCATCGCGAGGGCTGACGGCGTATCGACTTGTCGTCTCTCTCCCTGCGGGTTTTCACCCTCGCCGCCCTGCGGTAGCATCGGTCGTCTGCCGGCGTCGCGCCGGATACTCCCGCCGGATACTCCCGCCGGATACTCCCTTTTGCCGATCCCTGGAGAACGCCATGAACGACCTCGCCCCGGCAGCTGCGGGCAGCGAGCAGCAGGATGCCACCCGCCGCCTGGCCCGGCACGTCGCCGGCAAGCGCTTCGAGGACTTGAGCGAGCGCACGGTGCGCGGCTTCAAGCGCGCGCTGCTCGATTACCTGACCACCTCGATCACCGGCTCGCAGGAACCGGTTGCGCACCAGATGCTCGATTACCTCGAAGCCGTGGACGAATCGCGCACGGCGGCCGTCGTCGGCCACGCACAGCGGCTGTCGGTATTGAATGCGGCGCTGCTCAACGGCACCAGCACCCACGCGCTCGATTTCGACGACGGCCACACCCACGGCTCGGCGCATCCGGCAGGGCCGAATTTTCCCGCGGTGTTCGCGGTGGCCGAGCAGAAAGCTCGGAGCGCCAAGGAGGTCATCCTGGCCACGGTGCTCGGCTACGACGTGATGCTGCGCGTCGCGTCGGCGATCCACCCGAGCTCGGCGTTGCGCGGCTGGCACAACACGCCGATCACCGGCGTGCTCGGGGCCGCGGCCGGGGTGTCGCGCCTGATCGGTAACGACGAAGCGCAGACGCTTTACGCGATCGGCCTGGCGGGCAGCTTCGCCGGCGGCCTGTTCGAGTTCCTGGGCGAGGGCGCGGACGTGAAGCGCATCCACCCGGGGAAGGCCGCGCGCGACGGCATCCTGTGCGCCGAGCTCGGCAAGCGCGGCATCACCGGGCCGATGCACGTGCTGGAAGGCAAGCACGGCTTCTTCAAGGCCTTCGTCGACGGCCAGGTCAACTGGGAGCGGCTGATGCAGGGGCTCGGCATGCGCTACGAGATCGAGGACGCGTATTTCAAGCCCTATCCGTGCTGCCGCCATCTGCACCCGATCATGGACGGCATCGTGACGCTCAAGCACAAGCACCACGTCAATCCGTCGCAAGTCGAGCGGATCGAGGCCGGAAGTTATGCCGTAGGCGCGCGCCACAACCACACCAGCTGGGAGGCGCTGCTCGACGCACAGATGAGCATGCCGTGCGCCGCGGCGCTGGCGCTGATCGAAGACGACGTCACCTCGCCCTCGTTCAAGCCCGGGCGCATCGACCGGCCGGACGTGCAAGGCATGATTCGGAAGGTGAAGGTGTACACCGACGAGGACACCGACCGGCTCTACCCCAAGCGCCGCGGCGGGGTGGTGACGCTGGTGATGAAGGACGGCACGCGTCTCACCGAGCGCGTGCTCGATCCGAAGGGCGAAGGCGAGAATCCCATGTCCGACGCCGACCTCGAGCGCAAATTCGTGTCGAACTGCGAGCCGATCGTCGGCAAGGATAAAGCCCGGCGCCTGCTCGACGCCGTATGGGCGTTCGACCGGCTGGATAATCTGGCCCTGTTCTATCGCTGGTAACTTAAGCCATTCCCCTCCTGCCAAGGAGGGGCGGGACGCGACGATGTCGCGGACGGGGTGGTTGCCCTTCGTGTCAGCGCCGGGTGGTTGCCCTTCGCGTCAGCGCGCCTTCTTCACGTGCTCCGTGTTGACGCAATTCACCAGTGTGCCGTCACGCAGGTAGAAGTACGCCGTCTGCACGCCCTTGGTGCGCTGGTCGACGTAAGCATCGGGGCTGTAGAACGCCGAGTGCGGGTTGAGCAGCACGCGGCCGCGAATCCACGGCGCGTTCTCCTCCCAGGCGGCGACCAGCGGGTCCTGCGCCTGGCCCGGCTCTTTCGGCAGCACGTCGAGCCCGACCGCGAGCAGGCGGCCGGAGCGCAAGCCCTCCAGCAGCGCGGCGGTATCGCAAACCGGCCCGCGCGACGTATTGATGAGATACGCGCCCGGCTTGATCGCAGCCACCGTCTGCGCATTGATCATCGTGCGCGTCTGCGCGTTGAGCGGCGTATGCATATCGATTACGTCTGCCTGCCCGAGCAGGTCGGGCAAGGCGCGCGCGCGCTCGAAGCCTAAGCCCAGCTCCGCACCGGCCGGCAACAGCGGGTCGTAGAACAGGATGCGCATGCCGAACGCACGCGCCCGCATCGCGGCTGCGGTGCCGATGCGGCCCAGACCGATCACGCCGAAGGTCGCACCCCGGAGACGCTTCGCCGTCACGTTGCGCTCGTGCGTCCAGTTCGCGCCCAGGTCCGCGCGCAGCGCCGCATCCATGGCGGCGGTGCCGCGTGCGAAGCAAAGCATCATCGCGATCGCGCTGTCGGCAACTTCGGTCGTGCCGTAGTCGGGCACGTTGCAGGCGACGATTCCGGCTTCGGCGAGCGCTTCCAGGTCGAGCACGTCGAAGCCGACACCGTTACGCACGACGATGCGGCAGCGCTTCAGGTGTGGGATGACCGTGCGATCGATCGGCATGCGCGAGACCACGATCGCGTCGCAGCTCTCCCACTGTGCGCGATCGATCGCGTCGAACTGGGTCTGGCGCGCATGGATCAAGGTCACGTCGGGGCCGACGGCCCGAGCTTCGATGTCGAGCTCCTGGGGCTTGGCATCGGGATAAAGAATCGTATACGCCACGCTCTCCTCCGACAGAAACGGTTCCGGCATGCTTTGAGTGTCCTGAGTCGATGGAGACTAAGGCAGGGGCCGGTCGCTGTCCACCGCGTTTTGTCGATCGGGCGCGATCCGGTGCATGCCGGCGAGACCATCCCGCGTGCATAATCGCGCCATGGGCGGAGTGCTATCGTGCAAAGCGAGCGCTCGGCGTGCGGGGTGCGCGCTGCTGCTCGTCGCCGCCTGCGCAGGCGTTGCCGCGGAGCCGCCGGCCGAGGTGAGCTTCCCGAGCGCCGACGGGCGCACCTGGCTCCGCGGCTACCTGTTCATGCCGCAGACGCCGCCGCCGTGGCCGGCCGTAGTCATGCTGCACGGTCGCAGCGGGCCGTATTCGACTGCCGCCAAAGGGGTCTACGACGCCACGACCTTGTCGCGGCGCCATGTGCAATGGGGCCGGTTCTGGGCGAACCGCGGCTATCTCGCGTTACATGTCGACAGCTTCAGCTCGCGCGGCTATCCCGCAGGCTTTCCGATCCGCAGTTATTCGAGCCGTCCGCCGGAGGTGAGCGAACAGAAGGTCCGCCCGCTGGATGCCTATGGCGCCGCCGCTTATCTGCGTTCGCGCGACGACGTGAGCGCCCAGCGTATCGGCTTTCATGGCTGGTCGAACGGCGCGATGGCGGGTCTTGCCACCATGGGCGCGCTCCCGCACTCGGCCGCCGGGGCGCTTCAGGAAGGATTTCAGGCGGCGCTGCTGTTCTATCCCGGCTGCCGCATCCAGGCAAAGCAGGACTATCGGCCCTACGCCCCGGCGCTCATGTTCGTTGCCTCCGAAGACGAGGAGGTCGCGCCGCTGCCCTGCCGGCTACTCGCCGAGCAGATCAAGTCGCGCGGTATCGATCATTTCGAGATGGTCTGGTATGCGGGCGCTACCCATGCTTTCGACGACCCGGGCAAACGACGCCAGTCGATCGAAGCCAACCGCGCTGCCCGCGGTGACGCGATGGAGCGCGCGGCCGAGTACTTCGACCGGCATTTGCGCCGGTGACGGGGCTAG
>WHTS01000203.1 GCA_009377585.1 Betaproteobacteria bacterium | reverse complement strand
GGCATCCAGGTCCCGAGCACCGCGCGTAGCTGCTCCTGCGTGAAGGGCTTGCTCAGATAGTCGTCCATGCCGGCGCTGGTGCACTGCTCGCGATCGCCGCTCATGGCATTCGCCGTCAATGCAACGATGGGCAGCCTGCGCGCGGGCTGCGATCCAGACCGTTCGCGTTCGCGCTCGCGCGCACGGATCGCGCGCGTTGCTTCGAACCCGTCGACATCCGGCATCTGGCAATCCATGAGCACCAGGTCGTAGGTTTTTGCGCCAGTGGCCGCGATGGCTTCACGCCCATCGGCTGCGAGATCGACTTCGCAGCCGATCGCCTGCAGCATCGCCATGCCGATCTCCTGATTGACGCCGTTGTCCTCGACCAGCAGCACGCGGCCTGACAGCGGCGGACGAAGCTCGTTCCGGTCCGGAAATGCGCTTTCTTGCGCAGCGCCGTGCGTCTGCGCGGCAACGGCCAACCGGAGGCTGAACCAGAAGCGCGAACCCACGCCGGGCGTGCTCTCGACGCCGATCTCGCCGCCCATCATGCCGACCAGGCGGCGCGATATGGCCAATCCCAGTCCGGTGCCGCCGAAGCGCCGCGTGGTCGAGCCGTCCGCCTGCGTGAACGGCTGGAAGAGCTTCCGGCAGCCCTCGGGCGAAAGCCCGATCCCGGTGTCGCTGACGCTGAAGTTGAGCGCGCAGCCATGTCCGTGGGCCGCATCGGCCGGCGCATCGGTGCGCTTCACGGCGATTGTGACTTCGCCTTGCTCGGTGAACTTGACCGCGTTGCCCACGAGATTGATGAGAACCTGGCGGATGCGCACAGGGTCGCCCGTCAGAGCCGAGGGCACTGCCGCATCGATCTCGAAAGCGAGCTTCAGGCCCTTGTCGCGGGCTTGCACAGCCAACAGCCCGGTTACCTCCTCGACCAGCTCACGCAGGTCGAGATCGATCTGCTCGAGCGTCATCTTGCCCGCTTCGATCTTGGAGAAATCGAGGACGTCGTTGATGATGGTGAGCAGCGCCTCGCCCGAATGGCGGATGTTGCGGGCATAGCGCGTCTGCACCGAATCGAGACGGGTATCGAGCAGCAGCTCGGCCATCCCGAGCACCCCGTTCATCGGGGTGCGGATCTCGTGGCTCATGTTCGCCACGAACTCCGACTTCGAGCGGTTGGCCGCCTCGGCCGCGTCCTTGGCCAGCAGCAGATCCTCCTCGATGCGCTTGCGTTCGGTCAGATCGGTGATGACGCCGACCAGGATGCTCTTGCCGTCCGGCATGCGGAAGCCGCGTTTGCGCACGAGCACCCAGCGCGAGATTCCGTCGCGGCCGGTGAACGACTGCTCGTGCTCGCGCGAAACGCCCGCTTCCAGCACCGCTGCATCGCTTTCGCGCGCGAATGCGGCCTGCGACTCGTCGAGTTGCAGATCGTCGCATCCGAGCAGCTCTTCGCGCGAGCGGCCGAGCAATTGGCACATCGCGTCGTTCAACAGGATCCAGCGGTACTTGTCGTTCTTCACGAACACCGGGCTCGGCACGGCGTTGATGACAGCATTCAGAAACTGCTGTGCATGCTCGTTCTGTTGCGCCGCGACCTGCTCGGTGACGTCGGTCTCGATGCCGCGATAGCCGGCGAATACGCCGTTCTTGTCGTAGAACGGACTGCCGCCGACGCGGATGTAGCGCACCTGGCCGCCGTCTTCGACGCGCTTCAACACCAGGTAGCGGAACGACTTGCGCTCGTGCAGCATGGCCTGGTGCGTGGCCCAGGTGGTATTGACCGGCATCGTTCCAGGCAGCTCCCAGCGGCATTTGCCGATGCGCTTGTCGTCGATTCGGCTGTCGGTTCCGCTGCGATCCTGCGGCAGCACGTAGCGCAGGGCGGCATCCTGTTCCCAGTACCAGTCCGAACCGAGCTCGGCGAGACTGCGGAACTTGGCCTCGCTGCGGCTGACTTCCTCGCGCGCCTCGTGCAGGCTGCGCTCACGCGAGTAGACCTCGCGCGCCATGCCGGCGAAACGTTCGGCAAGCTGCCCGAGCTCGTCGTCTCGCCGCGCCGTAGCGCTCAAGGCTTCGGCCTCGGGCGAAGCGGCGAATTGCGCGGGGCTCATCGTTCCGTTGCGCAGCGCCTGGGTCGCGGCCGCGAGGCTGGCGAGTGGCCGGATGACGCTACGGCGGAAGAACACCGTGATCGCAGCCACGGTCAGCGTGAAGATCGCAACGAACACGGCCGTGACCGGCAAGGTGCTGCGCGCGCCGCTCGCGATCACCGCCTCGGCGGGCACATACACGATCTGCGAACCGACGATCTCGTCGAGCTTCCAGCCGAAGCCGTTGTCGGGACCGTACATGGCGACCATCGCTTGCGGGGCGGCATCCGGGGTACTGTGGCAACCCAGGCAGGAAGCCGAGCGCACCCGGATGGGCTTGGCGGTGAAGAACAGCCGTCGCGTGCCCTGGGTACGAAAACCGCTCTGCTCGGACAGATCCGGAGAAGCGCGAAAACGTTGCACGACGCCGGCCTCGAACGCATCGGTCTTGTCCCGCAGATTGGTCGGATTCAGCGTCGCTTCCTTGTAGAGGAAGCTGCTGTAGGCCGGGTCCTTGCGAAAGCGCTCGAACACTTCGCGCGCGGCATAGCCCGGAACGGTTTCCCGGGCGAAGCTCTGTTCGCGGTCGAGCAGCGGCTTCAAGGTCGTGTTGATGTGCTCGGTGGTGTACTTGCGCACCGAGTCCATCGTTTTGAGCAGAATCTCGGCCTTGGCAGCTACGTCCCGCTGCGCCTGCTTCTGCAGAACCTCGGAAAGTGCGAACCAGGCGAGCCCCATGCCGGTGAGCAGCACCAGGGCCAGCAGCAGCGTGAACTTCGGTCCGATCCCGAACCGCTTCAATATTGTGTTTGTATGCACGACCTTAGCAACCCTTGCATGGCGGCGGAGAAGCGGCAGAAAGCTCGAAGGCTCGAACGCGCGTCAGGGCAGAAACGGCACGGCGAAGGAAATCTTGATTCGTGCGGGGCGGGAATCGTCAGGCCACGCGGTCGACCGCCAAGGTCGGGTCGATGCGCTGGTACCAATTGCCGCTCTGCGGCATGAAACCATTTGCCGCTCTGCGGCATGAAACCATTTGCCGCTCTGCCGCATGAGCTTGCAGCAATGGTCCATCGGCCTCTGGTAGATGTGCACCGACACCGCGACCTTGTCGCGGCTGGCGTTGCCGATGGTGTGTGTGGTACTCGTGCGCCGGGATCAGGCTGCCGGCGCTGCCGGGGCCGGCCTGCATGCCGCCCGCGGCGCGCCTACGCGTTTCATCCCTTCACCACCTCAGCGCCAGGTAGAAAATCCACGCCCCGCGCCGCGGTGAGCCGATGCGGCCCCATCTCGGCCAGCGACGCGATGCCGATAAGGGCCATATCGCGATCGATCTCCTCGCGCAGGAGCTTGATCGCATGCGCGACGCCCTCGTCGCCCGCCACGACGGCGGCATACAGGAACGGACGGCCGATGAAGACGAACTGCGCGCCGAGCGCGAGCGCTTTCAACACATCGGTGCCGCGGCGGACGCCGCTATCCATCATCACGGTCATGTCGCCGGCTTCCGCCTTGACCCCCGGCAGCGCGCGCAGCGGTGCCACCGCGCCGTCGAGCTGGCGCCCGCCATGGTTCGATACGATCACGCCGTCGACGCCGCTTTCGCGCGCCACGCGTGCGTCCTCCGGATCGAGAATGCCCTTGAGCACGAGCCGGCCCTTCCACAACCGGCGCATCAGCTCGACGTGCTTCCAGGTGAGCTTGTCGCGCCGGCCGCGGCTGCGCACGCCGGTGGAGGAGATGAGCGGGCTGCGTGGACCCATGTTCTCGAAGTGCGGCATGCCGTGCAGCAGCAAGGTGCGCAGGAACATGCCGAACAGCCAGCGCGGCCGGATCATGCAGTCCCAGGCGAGCCGCGGCGTGGGCCTGAGCGGCGAGTTGTAGCCGCTCCTCACGTTGTTCTCGCGGTTCGACAGCACCTGCACGTCCACCGTGAGCACCAGGGTATCGAAGCCGGCGCGCGCGGCCCGATCCACCAATTCGCCGATGACCGGGTCTTCGCCGGGTAGGTAAGCCTGGAACCACGAGGTGCGGCCGGCCTGCTTCACCTTCTCCAGCGCGGTCAGCGAAGCGCCGCTCGTGATCATCGGAATGTTGGCCTCGGCCGCCGAGCGCGCGAGCACGATGTCGCCCTGGTAGGCGGCGAGCGACGAACCGCCCATCGGCGCCAGCCCGAACGGCGCGGCATAGGTCTGGCCGAACAGCGTGGTCGTGAGCGCGCGCATAGAAGTGTCGACCAGCATCTTCGGCACGAACGCGATCTCGTCGAACGCGGCGCGATTCGCGCGCAAGGATGCGTTCGTCTCCACGCCGCCCGAGACATAGCCGTAGATCGGGCGCGGCAAGCGGCGCCACGCGACGGCTTCGAAGTCTTCCAGCGCGAGCATGTCGCGCAGATGACTCGGCAGCGTGCGCTTGTCGCGCCAGCCGAGCGTGTCCTCCGTGCCGGCCGCGACGATATCCGCCGTCGCCGCGGTACCCGTGCCTTGGCCGCCGTTTGCCATGGTTTGCTCCTATTCGTCGGGCACGAAGCGGGTTTCGGGCGTGAGCCCGCTGCGCTGCAGGCGCTCGCTGATGCGGCCGTTCTCCAGATACTGCCCGCTCGTCGCCCGCGCCGCGGCCTGATCCCATTGCGGCAGCCAGTCTCCGTCCGGAGTGCCAAACCAGGGCGATTGCGGGCGCAGACGCGGCAGCCCCAACTCGTGCCAGATGTCCATCGCGCGCTGCATGTACTCGCGCTTGGGAAGCGCGAGCGGCGGCAGCTCTTCCTTCATCGTTGCATCGATCAGCACGGTGGCGTCGGTTTCGTCGTGCGCTTCGTGCTCGCGCTCGGGACCGTGCCCGGGGCTGCGGTACGGCAAAACCTGCAGATCCTTGGCCGGATTCATGCGAAAGGCGATCGCCCACAGCAGCGCGTCGGAGTTGTCCGGATCGATGTCTTCGTTCACCGCCACGCAGATCTTGCCGCAGTCGGCCCGGAACGCGCTTACGCCATAGAGCGCGCGCCAGACTTCGGTGCGCGGCGCGTCGCGCTTCACGGTCACGATGGCGATGCGCCGCAGCGCCGTCATGCGCTCGTGCAGCGTCACCCGCGTCACGGCTCGGATACCGAGCGTCTTTTGCAGATGGGCGAGAAACATCGGCTCGTAGGCGACGCGCTTCATCGCGCTCGATTCGCTCGGCGTCACCTGGCTGATGTAGGAAGCGACGATCGCGTCCCTGCGATGCGTGATCGCCGTGACCCGCATCGGGATGTTGAATTCCTCCAGCGCGACATGGCCGTGCGATTCGCCGAAGGGGCCCTCGGGCTCGAGCATCTCGGTGTCGAGCAGACCTTCGATCACGATCTCGGCTTCGGCGGGCACCACCAGGTCCACGGTGCGCGCCCGCACGACGTTGATCGGCGCGCCGGCGAGCCCGCCTGCGATGCCGATCTCGTCGACATCGATCGGCATCTTCTGCGGTGCGACCATGGCCACACACGGGGGCGCGCCGAGCACGATGGCGCATGGCATGGTCTTGTCGCCGCGGCTGCGGTGCTTGAGATAGTGCTGGTACCCGCCCGCGCCTCCGACCCGGGTCGCCATCCGCATCACCAGACGGTCCGGCGACTTCAAGCCCGCGCGGTAGGTCCCGTGATTCTGCACGCCGGTTTCTGGATCCTTGGTGATGACGTTGGTCGCCGTGAGCGTGGGCGCGCTGTCGAAACCCGGAGTGGAGACCGGAATCGGCAGCATGTCGAGCCCGCGGCCTTCGCCTTGCAGGTCGGCGCCCTCGATCACCACTTCCTGGCAAAGCGCTTCGGTCACCACGCGCGGCGCAATGGGTTTGGCGATGGCCTGTTCCCAGCGTGCGTTGACTTCGCTTTCCTCCGCCCGCAGGCCGGCGCAATAGATCGCGCGGTTGCCCGCGAGCGCGCCGACCACGACCGGGAACGCGTACTTGCGCCCGCGGGCGTCGACGACGTGGGTGAACAGGAACGCCTTGCGCTCGTGCTCCTCGATCCCGCCGACGAACTGCCAGCGCACCAGCGGGTGCATCTCCGCATCCTTGTCGATCGGGCGGTCGATCCTGAGCAGCAGCCCGCGCGCTTCCAGGGTGCGCAAATGCTCGTGCAGGTCGGGATAACCGTGGTTCGAAGATGTCGGCATGTCGTTCTCGTGGAGGCGGGTCGCGGACGATTATAGCGGCGCGTTTCGCCTTACCACCCCGCCCGCTGACGCGGGCACCCCTCCTTGGGAAGGAGGGGAGACTAA
>WHTS01000202.1 GCA_009377585.1 Betaproteobacteria bacterium | reverse complement strand
ACCTCGTTCGAGATCGCCGGCATGGTTCGAGCCTTGTGCGGTCCGGCGGGCGCCTACATGACCGGTCAGACCATCCACATCAACGGCGGGCTGTCGAATTCCGGCGTCTAGCGAGCTTTCGAAAATGCGTTTCAGCTCGCTCCCTCACTTGCAGTGCGCGCATCGGCATGCAGGCCGATGCCGTTCGACCGGCGCGAACCATGGTTCGCGAATTCCCGGTCTCACCCCCCAGCCCCTCTCCCGAAGGGAGAGGGGCGCGTACTGCGGAAAGCGGCTTGTCAGCCACCACTTTCCGAATGATCAATAAGCGCGGCTGCAACGACTTCACCCAGGCAGGAAGGCAAAGCAAGAAGCATCATGAAGAAATCCCCGATCTCGCCGCTCATGAACAAGGTGGCCGGCTACATCGCGGCCGCGCCCCGCCGCGCGCTGCCGGCCAAGGTGCAGGAAAAGACCAAGCATCATCTGCTCGATACGCTGGCAGCCATCGTCTCCGGATCGCGGCTTCATCCCGGGCAGAAGGCGATCGAATACGTCGAAAGCCAGGGCGGCACGCCGGAAGCGCTGGTGCTCGGCTCGCGCATCGTCACCTCGGTGACCAACGCGGCGCTCGCCAACG
The DNA here is from genome assembly GCA_009377585.1 of Betaproteobacteria bacterium. Classification (NCBI taxonomy): domain Bacteria; kingdom Pseudomonadati; phylum Pseudomonadota; class Betaproteobacteria; species Betaproteobacteria bacterium. The sequence continues at coordinate 5,732 of WHTS01000202.1, read as the reverse complement.
GGATGTGCGCGCATGCGGACGAAACCGACGACTCGCACGCGGCCTCGCTCACGCACCCGGGCTGCGGCGTCGTGCCCGCCGCGCTCGCGCTGGGGGAGCGCAACCGGCGCAGCGGCCAGGAACTGCTGCGCGCGGTCGCGCTCGGCTACGACTTGTGCGCTCGACTGAGCCTGTCGCTCGGAGCGTACGACTTTCGCGATGCCGGCCACTCGACCCATACCTTCGGCCCGACATTCGGCGCGGCCGCGGCCGCGGGCGCGATGGCGGGCTTCGACAAGACCCAGGTGCGGCATCTGCTCTCCTATACCGCGCAACAGGTCTCGGGCGTGGCGTGCTGGATGCGTGATGCCGAGCACGTCGAGAAGGCGTTCGACTTCGGCGGCATGCCGGCGCGAAACGGCACCGCGGCAGCGAGCATGGTCGCGGCCGGATTCACGGCCGTCGACGACGTCTTCGACGGCGAGCGCAACTTCTACGTGGCCTACGGCGGCCTGGGCGATCCCGCGATCCTCGGCCAGGACCTGGGCCGCGTGTACGAGATCATGAACACCAACATCAAGCGCTGGTCGGTGGGCAGCCCCATCCAGGCGCCGCTCGACTCGCTGCTGGAGCTGATCCGCACGCATTCGATCTCCGCCAGCGACGTCGAGCGGGTGGAAGTGCGGGTCTCGATCACCGGCGCCAACACGACCGACAACCGTCACATGCCCGACATCAGCATGCAGCACATGGTCGCATGCATGCTGATCGACGGCATCGTCACCTTCGAGTCCTCGCACGACGAAGCGCGCATGCAGGATCCCAGGGTGCAGGCGCTGCGCAGGAAGGTCACGTTGATCGGCGATCCGGCGCTGCAGAAAGTGATGCCGAGCCGTCAGGGCATCGTCACGCTGACGCTGCGCAATGGACGCCGGCTTCGTCACCACACCAAGGCCGTGCGCGGGACGGCGCAGAATCCGATGACGCGCGCCGAGGTCGACGAGAAGTGCTATCACCTGCTCGCGCCCGTGCTCGGCAAGGCGCGTGCGCGCAAGCTGGTCGATGCGGTCTGGGCGCTGGAGAAGGTTAAGGACGTGCGCACGCTGCGCCCGCTCTTGCGCGCGTAATCCGCATGTCCGACTCGAATCTCGCGCGCGCCCTGCTCGCGCCTCGGTGCGTCGCATTGGTCGGCGCCTCCGCCGATCCGAACAAGAACACCGCCCGGCCGCAGCGCTACCTGCGCACCCACGGCTACACCGGGACGATCGTTCCGATCAACAACAGCGCCAAGGAATGCCTGGGCGAGACGGCGTACCCGTCGCTCGACGAAGCACCGGACGGCATCGAGCACGCGCTCGTCATGGTGCCGGGCAAGTACGTGCTCGGCGTAGTCGAGCAATGCGTGCGCAAGCGGATTCCGGTCGCGTCGATCTACAGCGACGGCTTTGCCGAAACCGGCGAGGAAGGTCGCAAGCTGCAGGAGCGGCTCGTGGCCGTGGCGCGCGCAGGCGGCGTGCGGCTCACGGGCCCCAACTGCATGGGCACGATCAACACGCACATGCCGTGCGCTTTGTCGATCAACGCGGTACTCGACATCGACCGGCTCATCCCCGGACGGGTGGGGCTCGTGTCGCAGAGCGGCAGCGTGATGGGCGCGCTGCTTTCGCGCGGCCAGGCGCGCGGGATGGGTTTCTCCAAGCTCGTATCGGTCGGCAACGAGTGCGATCTCTCGGTCGGCGAGATCACCGATCTGCTGGTCGACGATATCGACACCGACGTGATCCTGCTGTTCCTGGAAACGATTCGCAAGCCCGAGTTGCTGGCTCGGGCTGCAGCCCGGGCCCATGCGGCCGGAAAGCCGGTTGCGGTCTACAAGCTCGGCCGATCGGAAGTGGCGCGCGAGCTCGCCGCCTCGCACACCGGCGCCATGACGGGCTCCGACGATAGCGCCAATGCCTTCTTCCGCCGCCACGGCATCATGCGCGTCGATACCCTGGAGGCGATGATCGAAGCGCCGCAACTCCTGCGCGGGGCGCGTCCCCCTCGGGGCCGCCGCATCGCCGTGCTCACCACCACAGGCGGGGGCGCGGCGATGGTGGTCGACAATCTCGGCCGCCTGGGGCTGGACGTGGTGCCCCCCACCGATCGCATCATCCGGAATCTGGCGGGCAAGAACATCCACATCCGCAAGGCGGCGCTCACCGATCTCACCATGGCGGGCACGCGCAAGGAAATCTACAGCGCGACGACTGTAGGCATGACGTTGGCCGCGACCGCGGTACCGATCGCGCTACCGTGGCGCTTCGGCTCAGCATCGGCACCGGGATGGACGGCGACAGCGATCAGTGTCGCAAGCACAGCGACTGCAATGATCACATCGCGGACGAACTCGACCATGATATGGCTCTCGGCTTTTTTGCAATCTGTGTAGCAATGCACATGCCAGGCATTTGCTCACATAGATTCAGTGTCTTGCGAATCGGCTGCGATGGCCTTGTAAACCGTCTCGACACTGCATGGCGCCTTCGGCCAACGGGCAGCCACCACTTAGCCCCTCACGGCTGCGGCCTATTCGAATGCCATAATCCATTTCGCCTGCGCGGCGGGCGCGGCGGCAAGCATCGCCTATCGCAGCGAAGGACTATGGTGCAGCGCGTTCGGGAACGGAAGACCCTGGCCGGGACCTGGTGCTCGATTCAGTGGGCTGGGCCTTGCTGATTTCGGGCGAAACGCCTGCCGACCCACGAACGGGTGCCGTTAGCCGAGAGCGCTCGGGCGCACCGGCTGCCTTTCGACCTAGCCCGCCCCCGGCAGCATGGTAGCGATCAACAGCGCAGCGATCGCTGCGAGATAGAGCATGTCGCGGTTGAGTTTCATGGCTGCCTCCGGCTCGCACTTGGGACACGTTATACAGCAACGTGTGTGCCTATCTTGATGACATCCTGAATTCAAGGAGTTGAAGCCGGCGGCCGCAGCAGGTGTAAATTGTTTCGACACGGTGGGGCTTCGATCCGGCAAATTGGACCGATGCGTGATCGGCCGATGCGCTCAACGACGCGCGCCAGGGGCGCTGAGCCGACGCGCGCCAGGGGCGCTGAGCCGACGCGCGCCAGGGGCGCTGAGCCGACGCGCGCCGGGGGCACTGAGCCGACGCGCGCCAGGGGCGCTGAGCCGACGCGCGCCGGGGGCACTGAGCCGCATCAGGGCACGCACGCTTGGGGCTCGCTCGACGCGCTGTACCAGTTCCGCCAACTGGGCGGCGCGCTTTTCGCCGAGCACCGGCGCCGCCAGATGGTCGAACTTGGCGCGCAGCTCGGCATCGCTCATCGGATTCTGGATCGAACCCTTCGGATAGTCGACCTGCGAGACGAGCTTGCGCCCATCGTTCATCTCCATCGTCATCTTGCACGACACGCCGCGCGGCAGCTTCTTGTCCACCACGAACTGCACCCGGCTCGAAAGGCGCTTGATGAGCGGATTGGCGATGTTGGCGTCGCTGTACTGCTTGAGCAGCGCCGCCCCGTCGCGCAGCGCCACGGCCACCGAGAAGGGCAGGCTCACCTGCGCTTCGTGATAGGTCTGCGGCGTCGCGTTCTGATGGTAATGCGCCCAGTCGGGATGGCGCGCCATGACGATCCGCGCAATCGCGTTCAAATCCGGGTTATGACGTGCGCGAATGTCGAGCGCGCAATCGATCGCGTTGTGGATCGGCCGCGCGCACGAGTACGGCTTGTGCTCGATCTCGAGCTTGTAGGCGCGATGCAGCCCGCGCGTGAGCTCCGCCGGATCGGCAGCGCCGCTGAACGCATTGCAGAAGCCGCGCTCGCCTTCGAAGATCGTGTCGGTGCCGGTGAATCCCTGGCGTGCGATCGATGCGGCGGCCACGCCGTTGCGTGCGGTCGGTCCGGGATTGAAGCGCTTCTGCATCGACGGACCGTACATTTCCATCAGGCCCGAAGCCTGCGCGCCCGCGAGCCCGAGCGCCGAGGTCATCTGTTCGGCATCGAGTCCGAGCAGCTTGCCGCTAGCGACCGCCGCGCCGAACACGCCGCAAGTCGGCGTGGTATGGAAACCGCGATTGCGCAGCGCATTGTTGGTCGCCTTGCTCGTGCGTTCCATCATTTCGCAGCCGGCGGCAAGCGCCGTGACCAGGTCGCGTCCGCTCGCATCGGCCGCTTCCGCGGCGGCCAGCGCGGCCGAATACACCGGAGGGCTGAAGTGGAACAGCGCGAGCACGTCGATGTCGTCGAGCTCGATGCTGTGCGAGCAAATGGCATTGGCGAATGCGGCCGTTTCCATCGGCACGCGCATACCGCTGGCGATCACGCTGGCTTGCGGCTTGCCGCCGATTGCGCGCACGTAGCGCGTAGCGATGCGGCCGCTTTCGCTGCGGCTGCCCGCGATCGCGACACCCAGGTAGTCGAGCAGGAGGCGCTTCACCCCGTGGCGCGTCTCGGCGGGCAGAGCGCTGTGGCGCATGGCGGTGAAATGCTCGGACAGTCGTGCGGCGATCGTTTGCTTCATGGTGCCTCCCTTCGTTCGTCGTGAGATACGCGCTTGTTGCACTTCAGCCCTGCCTCGTGGGCGCACCCACGATGGCGATCAGCTCGTCCAGGCTCGTCTGCTTTTCGATGCCGTGCACGAGCGCGACCACGCGCTCGACATGCGCCGGCGCGAGGCACGAGCGCACCACTTGCCGGAACTTGTGCTCGATGTCTTCGGGCTGCAGCGGATTCTCTGCGCTGCCGCGGCGGTTCAGCAGCTCGGCGTTGAGGGTGCGTCCGTCTCGCGTGGTAACGCGAACCCGCGCGCCGTGCCGGAACTGCGCGCCCATCGCTTCGATCTCGGGATCGATCCGTGCCTTGATGCGCGGGACGAGATCCAGCACGCGCGGATCGCGCAGCCGCTCCTCGCGATACTGGTCGACGAACGCGGCGCCGTCGAGCGCGATCATCGCCAGCCCGTAGTACAGATTCATCTGCGCGGCCGTCACGCCCTGCGCCTTGTATTCCCACGCGCAGTGGACGTAGGTTGCCTGGCTGAGCGAGGCTTCGATCTCGGCGATGTCGTCGGCCGAGAGCTTGTTGTCGCGCATGATCGTCGCCAGCGCGTCAAGCGCGGTATGGATGCTGGTCACGGCAGCGTACGGCTTGTAACCCACGTTCATCGTTTCCCAGGTCGTGCCCAGGCCGGCAGTCAGCTTCTGCGGCGCCGGCTGATCGGAGTGGGTGACGAGATAGCCGCCATAGGCCGCTTCCAGCACGTCCTCGATGCCGGTGAAGCCGCGCTGCGCGAGCAGCACCGAATAGACGCCGCTTTGCGCCGCGCGCCCGGAATGGAAGCGCTTGACCATCGCGCCTTCCTGCGCGGCCATGAGACCTCCAGCCTGCGAGCCGGCGATGCCGAATGCATGTAGCGTCGCGGCCGCATCGAGCTTAAGCATGTGCGCGGCCGATGCGGCCGCGACGAATGCACCCGAAGTGCCTTGCGGGTGAAAGCCTTTCAGCAGCAGTCGCACCGTGGCGGCGTTGCCCACGCGCGCCCCGACCTCGTAGCCTGCGATCATCGCGGCGAGCAGGGCGCGTCCGCCGGCGTTGCCCTTGTGCTCGGCACATGCCAGCGCGACCGGAAACGCGAGCGACCCGGGGTGAATGATGGATTCCTTGTGAATGTCGTCCAGCTCGAAGGCATGGCCGGCAGTGGAATTCACCAGCACGGCGTTCGCCATCGATGTCTTCTTGCCGCTGCCGAAG
>WHTS01000201.1 GCA_009377585.1 Betaproteobacteria bacterium | reverse complement strand
CGACCGGGTGCGCAACCGAGCCAGGTTCAACCTGGTCGTTGCGATTTCACGGTACGCGCATCGATTCTATCGAGCGTTCCCTATTCCATGACACGCTCGTCCCTCACCCCCAACCCCTCTCCCGGGGGGAGAGGGGAGCGTCGCGTCCGTATTGGACTGTCGTCCAATACGGAACGATCAATAGCGGCGAATACGGCTTTCTCGCACGGCTATCTCCCGGCAAATCCGAACAGCTGGGCGGGATTGTCCACGAGGATCTTGCGCTGGTTGGCCGCATCCGGCACCCAGGATTCGAACAGATCCATGAGCTGCGGATAGGTCACCGCATCCAGATGCGACAGGAACGGCCAGTCCGTTCCCCAGACGATGCGCTGCGGATTGTTCGCCACGAACGCCTGCGCGAGCGGCGCGATATCGGAATAGTCGGGCAGCTTCGAGATGCGATAGACGCCGGTGAACTTGACCCAGCACCGGCCTTTCGCATGCAGCTCGAGGAACTCCGCGAAGCCTTCCTGCCCGACCTCCTTCGCGGCGGGGAAGACACCCATGTGGCCGACGGAAAAATCGCAGGGCAGATTTTCGAGCACGGGAATCAATTCCTGCAGCGACCAGTTCGGCACGAGGAATTCCAGGTGCCAGCCGAGCGCCGCCGCACGCGGCGCCAGCTTCTTTGCTTGCTCGACCGCCTGTGCCGTGATTGCGCGCTCCATGGACCGGTAGCCGAAATTGACGCGGATCCCACGCACACCCCCTGCATCGAGCGCCCTCAGTTCCGCGTCCGTCACCGTATCCGCGTCCACGGCTGCAATGGCGCGCGCTCGATCGAGCCCCACCGCCTGGATTGCATCGAGGATGCAACTGTTGTCCAGGCCATAGTGGCTGGGCTGATCGAACACCATGCGCGTCACACCGACGGCCTCCGCCTCCTGCAGAAAACGCTCGAGCGGCGCATCCGGTGGCTCGGAGCGAAGCTGTGCGACCAGCGCATACTTCCGCCTGTCGCCGAACACGTGCAGATGCGTATCGCAGATCGGGCCGAGCCGCCTGCGCGAAGTTGCGTTCATCTGAAACTCCCTGGCTGGTCAGACCCTCAGTTTGCCCGGATCGTGGCGATCCCGTCATAGGTTCTCGGGTATCGTAGCGAGTTCCTCCTCGATACGCACGACGCTTGCGCACAGGCTTGCTCCGATCTCGTCAAGGTCTCCGCCTGTACGAGATCGAGATCGGCGACATTGGCACATTGCGAAACCCCATCATCGCCGCGACCCGACGACCTGGAGATTACGTTCAGCGGCATCGGCACACTGCGCAGCCCCGTCATCGTCGGGACCTGACGAGCGTCGCGCGATAAACTCGACCGTGTCGGAATTTTTTCCGATTCAGAAAGGAGAAGTATCGATGCAGTTCGGAATCAACGGCGGGACGCGATTGCTCCTGGGGCTCGGAGCTCTCGCCGCATTTTCAGCCGCAGCTACGGCCCAGCCGAATTATCCCGACCGGCCGATCCGCTTCATCGTTCCCAACGCACCGGGCGGATCGACCAGCGTCGCCGCCCGCCTCGTGGGCGAGAAGCTGACCACATCCTGGAACGAGCAGGTCATCATCGACAATCGGCCGGGAGGCAACAACATCGTCGCCGGCGAATTGCTGCAGCGATCGGCTCCGGATGGTCAAACGATCCTGCTCGTGACGGCTGCTCACGTCATCAATCCGATCGTTCATCCGGAGAAAGCGCAATACAAGACCTTCCTCGGATTTCCCCCGGTCGCAACCCTGGTGAGCACCAATTACATCCTGGTCGTGAACGCTGCGGTGCCCGCAAGCAATCTGAAGGAGCTTATTGCGCTCGCCAAATCCAAACCCGGAGAGCTGAACGCGGCCGTCTCCAATGCGGGCGGCATCCAGCACCTGGCGCTCGAATACTTCAATGTGCTGGCCGGGGTGAAGATTCAAGCGATTCCCTACAAGGGCGGCGGCCCCGGAATCACCGACCTGATCGGCGGCCAGGTTCAGCTCGCTTTCAACAACACCCTCACCCTTCTGCCGCACATCCGCAGCGGCAAGATCCGAGCGCTCGGCGTGGGTGGCGACGAGCGCAATCCGGTCCTGCCGCAATTGCCCACCTTCGCCGAGCTGGGACTTCCAGGCTACAGCGTGAAGAACTGGTTCGGTGTGGTCGTGCCGCCACGCACGCCGAAGGAGATCGTCGACAAACTCGCCGGCGAGATCATCCGGGTTCAGGGGATGGCCGACTTCAAGCAGAAGCTCGGCGTGCAGGGCGTCGAGCCTTTCGTCAACGGACCGGAGCAGTTCGCTGCGCTCATCAAGACCGAATCCGCGAAGTACGCCAAGATCATCAAGGCCGCGAACATCAAGCTGGAGAACTGAGCGGGCTCGGGCTGCCTCGTCTCTTATTGATCGTTCCGTATTGGACGACAGTCCAATACGGACGCGACGCTCCCCTCTCCCCCCGGGAGAGGGGTTGGGGGTGAGGGACGAGCGTGACATGAAATAGGGAACGCTCGATAAATCCAGGAAGTGGAGCGCGAGCTCGGCTGGCAAGGCTGTGCCGCAGCACGACCCCCGCTCAAGCTGTCTCGCTTACATTCGGTGAATCCGAACCGGAGAGGCCCGACGATGAGATTCTGCATTGATTCGAAGCGATTGTTGACCCTCGGCCTGCTGACGAGCCTCGCAGGTTCGGCGGCAGCACAAGAGCTCTACCCTAGCAAGGGAATGCGCTTCATCGTCGGCAACGCTCCCGGCGGCAGCACCGGCGCGGTCGCTCGCATGGTCGCCGATGCAATGACTGCCGGCTGGGGCCAACAGGTGGTCGTGGACCATCGTCCGGGCGGTAACGGCGTGATTGCGGGCGATGCGTTGAGAAGGGCAGAGCAGAGCAGAGCTCGAGCTAGTGAAGTGAGGTTTTCTACGGATCGGCAGATACCGCGCCGTGGCGATCGCGGCCAGCGGGTTTCCGAACGATGAATTTCTCCGAGTCACCATTTCTTCGGGAGACGCCTGACATGACGACGATCCTTACCGCCCCGCTGCTTGCCCTGTCCTGCACGAGCCGCTCGCTGCTGAAACGACTCGCCGGCATGCTGCTGCTGATCGTGATCGCGAGCCTGATGCCCGCAGCGCAGAGCCTTGCGCAGTCCGACTATCCCATCAAGCCGCTGCGGTTCGTCGTCGGGTTCACCCCCGGCGGCACCAGCGACATGGTGGCGCGCGCGCTCGGCGAAGTGCTCGCGAAAGGGCTGGACCAGCAGGTGGTCATCGACAACCGTCCGGGCGCGTCCGGCAAGATCGCAGCCGAGCTGGTATCGACGGCACCCGCGGACGGATACACGCTCATGCTCACCAGCGGATCGTATGCCGTAGCGCCGAGTCTTTATCGCGCCCTGCCCTACGACATCCAGCGGGACTTCGTTCACTTCACCCTGCTCGCCGATACGCCGTTCATGCTCGCGATCTATCCGAAACTGCCGGCGAACAACCTGCGGGAGTTGATCGCATATGCGCGCGCTCGCCCGGGCAAGGTCAACTTCGCCTCCGCGGGCATCGGCTCGCCGTCGCACCTCGCAAGCGAGCTGCTGGGACAGATGGCGGATTTGAAGTTGACGCACGTGCCGTACAAAGGCTCGGCGCTTGCCATGATCGATCTGGTGGCGGGCCGGGTGCAGTTTTACTTCACCAGCATTCCCGGTTCGCTATCCCACTTTCGGGCCGGGCGCATCCGTGCGCTTGCGGTAACGAGCGCGAAGCGCAATCCGGCGCTGCCGGAGGTTCCCACGGTCAGGGAGTCCGGGCTCAAGGACTACCGGGCAGGCTCCTGGTACGGCCTCGCCTTTCCGCGCGGCGTGCCGGCGGCGATCGTGAAGCGGGTCGGGGGCATCGTGCAGAAGGGCCTCGCCGAAGGCGGCCTGGCGGCGATGTTTGCCGAACAGGGGCTGGAGATGCGTCGCAACGTGACGCCCAAGGAGGCGGCCGAGTTCCTTCGCAAGGACATCGCCCACTGGGCAAGCGTGATCCGTCGTGGCGGAATCACGCCTCGGTGAGCCGCGGCCACGCGTTTATGCTAGAAGTAGTGGTCGCAAGCAAGCGTCAGCTCGAACTGGTCGCGGAACGCCGTCTGGAATAGGGAGGAACTTGGATCACAGCGCTCGTCGCGATCGCCCTGTGGAGCAGACCCAGGCGACCCACACTCACTCTGAATCAGCGCGCGCGGACGACGACTCGGGTGCTCGGCCGGATGCCTCCGGCTACTCGCCCTTCAGCGTGCGCAGCTATCGCTTTCAATGGCCCGCTGATCTGTGCGCGTCGTGGGGCTTCGAGATGGAGATCATCGTTCTCGGCTGGTACGTCCTGGTCGAGACACAGTCGGTATTGATGCTCTCCGTCTTTGGCGCGCTACAGTATTTCGGCACGATGCTTGCCCCCATGGCCGGTGTGCTGGGGCATCGCATCGGCAACAAGCGCGTCGTCTGCACCATGCGCGGCTGCTATGCGCTGCTGGCGGCAACGCTCACGACGCTGGCACTGACTGGCTTGCTGCGGCCCGTGCATGTGTTCATTTTCGGCACGCTGCTGGGTCTTTTCCGGCCTTCGGATCTCGTAATGCGCTATGCCCTGATCGGGCAGACGATCCCGTCCGCACGACTGTTCACCGCGACCAGCATCTCGCGCACCACGCAGGATTCCGCACGCATCATGGGCGCGTTGACCGGCGCCGGGCTCGCCGCTGCGTTGGGCACCGGGTATGCCTACGTGGTGATCGCCAGCCTCTATGTAACGAGCTTTCTCCTCTCCCTGCAAGTTGCGGGGAAACCCATGGCGCAAGCCACCACAGCGCAGGCGGCAGCCGCTGCGCAAACCCGCACATCGGCCTGGAGAGATTTGCGCGAGGTTCTGGTCTACGTCTGGCACACGCCTCACCTGCTCGCTGCCATGTGCGTCGCGTTCCTCGTGAATCTGTCGGCGTTTCCGTTGATGACGCAAATGATGCCGTACGTGGCGAAAGAGATCTATCACACTGGCCAGGCCGGGGTCGGCTATCTGGTCGCAAGCTTCGCGGCCGGCGCTTTGCTGGGCTCCATCACACTGAGCCGCTACGGGCATTACATACGGCCCGGGCGCATGATTCCCGCATTCTGTGCGGTCTGGTATGTCGTCATCCTGTGCTTCTCCCGAATGCCGGATGCGATCAGCGGAAGCATCGCGTTGATGGCTGCCGGACTGGCGCAGAGCCTGTGCCTGGTGCCTTTGTCGGCGATGCTGCTGCGAAGCTCGGACGAACGCTACCGGGGCGGTGTCATGGGCGTGCGGCAGTTGATGATCTATGGCGTACCGATCGGATTACTGATCGCCGGGCCGCTCATCGCGCGTCATGGCTACGCCGCGACCGTTACCCTCTACTGCACCACATCGCTCGTTGCGATTGCGCTGATTGCCGCGTATTGGCGGGCGCACTTGTGGCGACTCGACGCGCCTGCGAATGCGCGCTAGCTAGGCGCGGTGGGTCAAAGAGCGCGGAGAATCAAGCTCCGTGCCGAGTGGCTATGCTTGTCTTCCCTCTCCCTCCGGGAGAGGGAGCGAGGGTGAGGGAAAATGTCCGCACGACTTCCCTCACCCCCCAGCCCCTCTCCCGGGGGGAGAGGGGAGTGTCCGTCGCTTACGCCTTCGCGTGCTTGCCGGGAGGATGGGCGCGGCGGATGGTCGGCGACACGACCTTGTCCGAGACGTGGAAGTCCCAGACCGCGGCGCCGCCTCGCTTGGTGAACTCCTCCAGCCGCCGCGGCAGATCATCCAGACTTTTGAAGGTCTGCCCGTCGAGCCCGAAACCACGCGCAATGGCCGCGAAATCGGGGCGGCCGAACACCGACCCGTCCTCGGGCAGGCCCTCCGAGCGGAGCTTGTGCACCTCGGAGCCGTACGCGCCGTCGTTCATCAGGATGATCAGGATGTTCATCCCGTGGCGCTTGATGGTTTCGAGCTCCTGAATGTGCATCATCAGGCTGCCGTCGCCATCGAACAGCACCACGGTTCGATCCGGACGCGCGGCCGCCACGCCCATGGAAAAGGAGATGCCGTTGCCGATCGCACCGAACTCGCGGATGGTGAGAAACCGCTCGTTCGGACGGGAAGGCATTTGCGCGAAGAACCACGAGCAGTGGCCGGAGGAATTCACGAGCTCCCAGTCGGCGGGCAGACGGTTCTCGAGCGCCTCGACCGCATCGCGCGGGTCCAGCAAGCCCGGCTCGATCTCGAATACGTGGCTGTCGGGTTTCGAATCGCGGATGCGCGAGGCCATCGCCTCGGTGCGCCACATCTTCGTGCGTGCCGGCAAGGCCGCTGTCAGCGCCTCCGCACCGAGCCGGGCGTCCGCACGCAGGTGGTGACGCGA
>WHTS01000200.1 GCA_009377585.1 Betaproteobacteria bacterium | reverse complement strand
GCCGTCGCTCGTCATCGCTGGCATGCTGCCCGGATGCGCGTCGCCGCAGACGGACGCGGCGCTCGAAAGGAACGACATTGGGAAAGGTCAAAGGAGAGTCCAAACCCGCCGCTGTCTTGGACTGGGCGAGTGCCTCGATCCGCTCGAGGATTTTGCGCTGGTTGCCGGTGATTATTTCAACCGCCAGGTGGACGCAGCGTTCGACCTGGCTGGAAAGCGAATAGATGCAAAACACAATGACGACAAAAGACCCGAGCAACAGCCAGATCAGCCAATCCCCCATCGACCCGCTCCTTGTGCGTGCATTGCGAGCCTCTTGCTGCATCCCATTGGGATGGGCCCGCGTTTTTCGCGAGACGAAGCAAGCAACGGGCCAGTGAGATTGAGCCCTGGCTCGTCAATCTGTTAGGCTTCACATCCAACAAGAATACTGTCTTCAGTGTCAAAAAAACTGACACGGTCTGCCTTCCGGGTTCGCCTCTTCGCCGCAGTTGCTGCGGGCACCACCAACCGCGTTCTCGAGGCTTTGATTTCGACGCACCCCTTGCCTGCGAGAGGCCCGAGCGCGGGGGGCACTCACGTCATTCGCTGCTGGGTCGGAATCGCATTCATGCTGCTTGCATGGAACGTATCCGCAGAGGGCGAGCGTCGAATCGAAGTGCTTTGGTACACCTATGCGGATCCGATGTCGCGCTATCGAAGCATGATCCGTAGTCTGGCCTCGGTGGTGCATACGATTCCAGCGAGCGGCGGTATTCGATGGCATCTCACCTTCTTCGATCCAACGACGCCCCGGCCCGCCTTCGAGCGCTTCGATGTGCTGGTGATCCAGAGCGGAGAGGCATTTCTGACCGGGGACGAGAACGAAAAGACGAACATGGTTCCCGATTTTCGCAGCATTCTGAGTAACCGGAGATACATCGAGCGGGCGCGCGGGGACCGAACCTTTCTCACCGGTTCCGACGCGGATCTGCATGCCATGGTGGGAGATACTGGCAATGCGCCCGTCAAGGAGGGGGGTTTTCGCATCACGTGCAATCCGGTTTTCGTCGCAACGACGTGCTGGGACGGCGCGGCCGGTCACGTGATCAATGCAATCAATTGGGCCGCGGGCGGACGAGGCCTGGGCATCGTGTCGTTCGTGGCCGCGGAGTTTCCCAACTCGCGTTGGTGGCTGCACCCGGACTCGTTCCTCCGAGAGGAACTGTCGGGACTGCGTTCGTATTCGAGTCTGGTGGTCGTGTTCGGGCCGGGACGGAGGGACAATGCGCCGGTCATCCCCTCTGCCATGTCGACCCATCGACTGAATGCCGGATTGACCTCCAAGGGACTGAGCAACTGGAACAATTCATTTCATGCCGGCTTCCGCCGTGCCATTCCAGGTTACGTGCCGGTGGTACTTTCCGGTCGTTATCCCGACCTCGCCCTCGCGATCGCGACGGACGGCACCCTGCGACACCGTGCCGCCGCTCGGCCAACTTCTTCACGAGGCCCGCAATAGCCGCTGCCGCTGCCGCTGCCAATCGCGCTCCCTCTCGCTCTCCCGCTTGTCGTGCTGCTTCTTGCCCTTGGCGAGCCCGACCTCGAGCTTGATGCGGCCCTTGACGTAGTGCATGTCGAGCGGAATGAGCGTGTAGCCAGAGCGCTCGACCGCTCCGATCAGCCGGTCGATCTCGCGCGCGTGCAGTAAAAGCTTGCGGGTACGCGTGGGGTCGGGCTGGAAGTGCGTCGATACCGTCGGCAGGGGCGTGATCGTGCAGCCGAGCAGCCACAGCGCGTTGTCCCGGACGATCACGTAGGCATCGCGAAGCTGCAGGCGCGCCGCGCGGATGGCTTTCACTTCCCACCCTTCGAGCACGATGCCGGCTTCGAACTTCTCCTCGATGAAGTAGTCGTGCCAGGCCTTGCGGTTGTTCGCGATGCTCATCGTGTGCTTTCGAATGCGCCGCTCGAGCGCGTTGAACCCTCGTAGGGATGGCTATATTCTATGCAGGCAGGCCCACGGGGAGGGCGAATATCAACACAGGCTTCGATGGCTCAAGTGGACAAGTCGGTTCTGGTCGAGTACTCGTGCGACGAGATGTACGCGCTGGTGCGAGACGTAGAGCAGTATCCGCGCTTTCTTCCCTGGTGCTCGGGTGCGAGCGTCACCGCCGTGGATTCGAACACCGAGCGTGCCAGGCTCGGTATCGACTATCACGGCGTGCGCACCAGCTTCACCACCGAAAACACGCACGACGAGCCCTCGAACATCGAGATCGACCTGCTGGAAGGTCCTTTTCGGCACCTGCACGGCAGCTGGCGTTTCACCCCGCTCGGGTCGGCGGCATGCAAGGTGCACTTGCGGCTGTCGTACGAGTTTTCCAACCGGATCCTGGAGAAGCTGGTCGGATCCGTCTTCGGCTACATCGCGAACAGCCTGGTGGAGGCGTTCGTCAAACGCGCTGTGCAGCTTCATGGGAGCCGGTGAGGCGATCGACGCGTTCGACGTGGAAGTGGTCTATGCGTTGCCCGATCGCCAGCGCAGGATCACCGTCAGAGTCGCTGCGGGAGCCAGCGTCGCGGAGGCGATCCGCCAGTCGGGCATATTGGACGAGTATGCCGAGATCGATCCGACACGGTGGAAGCTTGGCATCTTTTCGCGCCGGGTCGCGCCCGATTCCAAGGTGCGTGCCGGCGACCGGATCGAGATCTACCGGCCGCTCGTTGCCGATCCGAAAACCGTTCGGCGGGAACGCGCCAGAAGTCGCAAGGGCTGAAATACGTACTCGTCGCTCCTCAGCAGCGGTGGCCTCAACCGTACATCCTGGATTCCCGTTTGCACGGGAATGACAGGCTGCTCACCGCGCTGCTCCCGCATGCGCGTCGCTTGCGCGGGAATGAGGAAGTCGTCGCTCCCGAGAAATCGGGAGCCCAGGAAAGCCGATGCCTGGATCCGGCGTCCGCGGGAATGACGCGGTCAGTGTGTCCTTAGCTCGGTCGAGCGAACTCTTCGGGCGCGCGCTATTTGCACCAGCTCTCGATCGCGTGCTGGGCCTCCTGCTTGGCGCGCTCGCGCCCGGCGTCGTCAAGCGCGATGCGTTCGCCCTGAGCGTTCAACTGCACCATCCGCCCGCCGGATTCGAGCGCGGCAAGCTGGCCTGTCGCCTGGGTGCAGTTGCGCGCACGCGTTTGTTCGTCGTCGGCTGCCTTGGCCTGCTTCGCCTCGGCTTCCTTCTTTTCGACCAGCCGCTTGCGGAACTCGGCATCCCTGTCCGTGATCGACTTGGAAGCCGGCGGGGTGGCAGATGCTGGTGGCGCCGGTGCCTTGCGCAACTGCTGCACGTCCTTCGCGCCCGGGGGCGGTGGCGTGTCGCTATATTGAATCCGGCCGGATGCGTCCCGCCACTTGTAGGTCTGTCCCCAGGCAGTCGAGGCGAGCACCGCCAGGAGCAAAAAGAAAATGAATTGGCGCATGACTTCCCCCCACGTATCGGCTGTGGTTCGCAACTGCGACCCGGCAGCACGCAGTGTAGCAGACCGAATCTTCGGCTTCGCTTGGAGCTACCAGGCTTTTGCATTCCGATTCAACGCGCTGCGGCTCCCTCGTTTACCGGCCGAAACCGCTTCCGTATAATTCGCTCTTTGCGACGGACGCCTACGATGCGCATTGTCCAGAAGGCATTGACCTTTGACGACGTACTGCTGGTCCCCGCCCACTCCACCATCCTGCCGCGCGAAGTAAGCCTCGCCACCCAGCTCACCCGCGCCATCCGCCTCAACATCCCGCTCGTGTCCGCGGCCATGGACACGGTGACCGAGTCGCGCCTTGCCATCGCGATCGCCCAGGAGGGCGGCATCGGCATCATCCATAAGAACCTCCCGCCGCGCCTGCAGGCGGCCGAGGTTGCCAAGGTGAAGCGCTTCGAATCCGGGGTCGTCAAAGACCCGATCACCGTCTCGCCCGACATGTCGGTCCGCGACGTGTACGCACTCACCACGCAGCACAACATCTCCGGCCTGCCGGTGGTGGAGCGCGGCCGCGTCGTCGGCATCGTCACCAACCGGGACCTGCGTTTCGAAACCAACCTGGATCAGCCGGTGCGCCGCATCATGACGCCGCGCGATCGTCTCGTCACGGTGCGCGAAGGCGCGACGCTGGACGAAGCGAAGGCGCTCATGCACAAGCACCGGCTGGAGCGTGTTCTCGTGATCAACGGCGAATACGAGCTGCGCGGGCTGATGACCGTGAAGGACATCCTGAAATCGAGCACGCACCCGAATGCGTGCAAGGACCACCTGGGCCGGCTTCGTGCCGGAGCCGCGGTCGGCGTCGGCGAGGGCACCGACGAACGCGCGGCGGCGCTGGTCGAGGCGGGTGCCGACGTGCTGGTGGTCGATACGGCACATGGCCATTCGCAAGGCGTCCTCGACCGGGTGCGCTGGATCAAGAGCCGGTTCCCGGACATGCAGGTCATCGCCGGCAACGTGGGCACGGCCGACGGCGCCAAAGCGTTGCGCGATGCCGGCGCCGACGCGATCAAGATCGGCATCGGTCCAGGCTCGATCTGCACCACACGGATCGTAGCCGGTGTGGGCGTGCCGCAGATCTCGGCCGTGGCCAACGTGGCCGAGGCGCTTGCGGGATCGGATCTGCCGTTGATCGCCGACGGCGGCATCCGCTACTCCGGCGACGTCGCCAAGGCCTTGGCGGCGGGGGCATCCTCGGTCATGATCGGAGGCCTCTTCGGTGGCACCGAGGAGTCACCCGGCGAGATCGAGCTCTACCAGGGGCGCTCGTACAAGGCCTATCGGGGCATGGGGTCGCTTGCAGCGATGCAGCAGGGCTCGAGCGATCGCTACTTTCAGGACGACGAGGCCGCCAACCCGGAAAAGCTCGTTCCCGAGGGCGTCGAGGGGCGAGTGCCGTACAAGGGACTGGTCACACCGCTCATCCACCAGCTCATGGGCGGGTTGCGCGCCGCCATGGGCTATCTCGGTTGCGGCTCGATCGAGGAGGTTCGGACGCGCGCCGAGTTCGTCGAGATCAGCGCCGCCGGCATGCGCGAATCGCACGTGCACGACGTGCAGATCGTGAAGGAAGCGCCGAACTACCGGGTCGAGTAGATGCAGCACGCGAAGCTCCTGATTCTCGACTTCGGCGCCCAGTATTCGCAGCTCATCGCGCGCCGTGTGCGCGAGGCGCATGTCTATTGCGAGCTGCATCCGTACGACGTGGATGCAGCGTTCATCCGCCAGTTCAATCCGAGCGGCATCATTCTGTCTGGTGGTCCGGCTTCGGTGACGGAAGGCGAAACGCCGCGTGCGCCGCAAGTCGTCTTCGATCTCGGCGTGCCGGTGCTCGGCATCTGCTATGGGATGCAGACCATGGCGGCGCAACTCGGCGGCGAAGTCGAGCAGGGCGCCAAGCGCGAATTCGGCTATGCCGAGATTCGTGCCCGCGGCCATTCACGGCTTTTCCGCGACATCGAGGACCGCCGCAACGAGCAAGGCCACGGCCTGCTCGACGTATGGATGAGCCACGGCGATCGGGTGATCGCGCCGCCGCCCGGTTTCAAGGTGATCGGCAGCAACGCCGCCACGCCGGTTGCGGCGATGGCGGACGAAGAGCGGCGCTTCTATGGCGTGCAGTTCCACCCGGAAGTCACGCACACCCTGCAGGGAAAGAGCATCATCGAGCGCTTCGTGCTGGAGATTTGCGGGCTTTCCGGCGACTGGACCATGCCGGACTACATCGACGAGGCGATCGGGCGTATTCGCTCGGAAGTGGGCCGCGATGGTGTCGTGCTCGGACTATCCGGCGGCGTGGATTCTGCGGTGGCTGCCGTGCTCATTCATCGTGCGATCGGCGATCAGCTCACTTGCATATTTGTCGACACGGGACTCTTGCGCCTGAACGAGGCCGACGAGGTGATGCAAACATTCGCGCGCTCGCTCGGCGTGAAAGTGCGGCACGTCGATGCCTCCGAGCCGTTTCTGGGCAAGCTTGCCGGCGTCTCGGATCCGGAGCAGAAGCGCAAGATCATCGGCGCGGAGTTCGTCGAAGTCTTCCAGCACGAGGCTTCGCGGTTGGAAGGCGTGAAGTGGCTCGCGCAGGGAACGATCTACCCCGATGTCATCGAATCGGCGGGCGCGAAGACGCGCAAGGCGCAGAACATCAAGTCGCATCACAACGTCGGCGGACTGCCGGAGACGCTGCATCTGAAACTGCTGGAACCCTTGCGCGAGCTCTTCAAGGACGAAGTGCGCGAGCTCGGTCTCGCGCTCGGCTTGCCGCACGACGCGGTATTCCGTCATCCCTTCCCGGGGCCAGGGCTGGGCGTGCGCATTCTTGGCGAAGTGTGCCGCGAGCACGCCGACGTGCTGCGGCAGGCGGATGCGATTTTCATCGAAGAATTGCGCACCTCCGGCTGGTATGAGAAGACCTCGCAGGCGTTCGCGGTCTTTCTGCCGGTGCGCTCGGTGGGTGTGATGGGGGACGGAAGGACCTACGAGAACGTCGTTGCGCTGCGTGCCGTGCAGACTCAGGATTTCATGACGGCGCAGTGGGCCGAGTTACCGCACAGCCTCCTTGCCAAGGTCTCGAACCGGATCATCAACGAGGTGCGTGGGATCAACCGGGTCGTCTACGATATTTCCGGGAAGCCGCCTGCTACGATCGAGTGGGA
>WHTS01000199.1 GCA_009377585.1 Betaproteobacteria bacterium | reverse complement strand
CGTCCGCCATCGGATCGTGCACGTGCACCTCGGTGCCGAACGACTGCAATTCGTGGATCACGTCGATCACCCGGGAATTGCGCAAGTCCGAGCAGTCTTCCTTGAACGTCAGCCCGAGCACGTTCACGTGCGCGCCCTTGACGGGCGAGCCGCCGCGGATCATGTGCTTCACGGTCTGCTCGGCGATGAACTTGCCCATGCCATCGTTGATGCGCCGGCCGGCCAGGATCACCTGAGGGTGATAGCCGAGCTTGTCCGCCTTGTGCGTAAGATAGTACGGATCGACGCCGATGCAATGCCCGCCGACGAGACCGGGCCGGAACGGCAGGAAGTTCCACTTGGTTCCAGCCGCCTCCAAAACCTCCATCGTGTCGATGCCGATCTTGTTGAAGATGATGGCCAGCTCGTTCATCAGCGCGATGTTGAGATCGCGCTGGGTATTCTCGATCACCTTGGCGGCCTCGGCCACCTTGATGCTGGAAGCGCGATGCACGCCGGCCTTGATGATCGAGCCGTAAAGCTGCGCCACCTTTTCGAGCGTCTCGCTGTCGTCGCCGGAAACCACCTTGGTGATCTTCGTGAGCGTGTGCTCCGTGTCCCCCGGATTGATGCGCTCGGGCGAGTACCCCACGTGGAAGTCCTTCATCCACTTCATTCCCGAGAACTTCTCCAGCACCGGGATGCAGACTTCCTCGGTTGCGCCCGGGTAGACGGTCGATTCGTACACGACGATGGCGCCGCGCTTCATGTGCTTGCCCACCGTTTCGCTGGCGCCGATGAGCGGAGAAAAATCGGGCTGATGCGCTTCGTCTACAGGGGTCGGAACCGCGACGACGAGGAAGTCGGCCTCGCGCAGGGCGCTCGGATCGTTGGTGGGGGTCAATTGCGCTGCGGCCTTGAGATCCGGCGTCGATACTTCACCGGTCGGGTCCACGAACCGCCGGTAACTTTCGATCTTCGGCGCCGAGAGATCGAATCCGATGGTCCTGCCGCGCCTTCCGAATTCGACGGCGAGCGGAAGCCCGACGTAGCCCAACCCAACGACCGCTACAACGCTCATTTCCACCCCTTTTTGCCAACTTCGCCATGGACACCTGCCGGCTGGCAGCATTCCAGCCCTGCTCGCTCCGCCCGGCCGCCCGAAGACGCGAATGTACTCACTTCCCCGACCATTATCCAACGACCATCGTGAGATGCGTGTGGCGCGGAGAGCCGGGAGCACGGGCCGGGATCCGGTTGCAAGATTCAAGCCACCATTCCGGGATTGGATGCCGTGCCGATCGAGCGGATAACGGCACGCACCCGGGCCGGCTTGACCCGGCGCGCCGCCGGCGGCATCGACGGCGCGGCTAAAGACCCAGCCAGCGGGCGATGATGCTCCGTTGCATCTCCGAAGTACCGGAATAGATGGTGGCGCCGATCGCATCCCGCAGCGCACGCTCGACCTCGAATTCCACCATGAAGCCGTAGCCGCCGTGCAGCTGCACGGTGTCCAGCGCCGTCTTCACCAGGGATTCGCTTACGAAGAGCTTTGCGATGGAAGCATCGAGCGCTGCACTTCTCGCGTGCTCGAGCCGCCAGGCCGATTGATAGACCAGCAACCGGCCGGCTTCCAGCTGCACCTTCATGTCGGAGATCTTGTGGGCGACCGCCTGGAACTTGCCGATCTGCTGACCGAACTGGGTTCGCGTGCGGGCGTAAGTGACCGACGTCTCGAGCAGGCGCTGCATCGTGCCCAGGTGGGCGGCCACGAGCAGCACGCGCTCCCAGTCCATGGCGGTGGAGAACACGGCCGCCCCGCCACCGACCGAACCGAGGACCGCATCCTCCGGCACGATCACGTCCTCCAGCACCAGCTCGCCGATCTGCGAGGTGCGCAGACCGAGCTTCTCCATCTTCTGACCCCGCGTGAAGCCCGGCATGTCCCGATCGACGACGAACGCGGTGATTCCGCCGTGAAACCCCTTGGCCGGGTCGGTGACGGCGAACACGATGGCAACATCCGCAACCGGTGCGTTGGAGATGAAGGTCTTGGTTCCGTGGATGCGCCATCCGGCGCCGCTGCGCTCGGCGCGGGTGCGCATCGCGAACGTATCCGAGCCCGAGCCCGGCTCGGTGATCGCATGGGCGCCAACGAGACTGCCGTCGCACAGCCCTCGCAGGTACCTGGCCTTCTGCGCCTCGTTGCCATGACGCCACATCGGCACGACGCAGGCCAGCAGGTGCGCGCACAACGAAAAGACCAATCCGCCGTCGCGGCAGCCGTAACCCAGGGCTTCGAGCGCCATCGCGCAAGTCAGCGCATCGGCGCCGATGCCGCCGTACTCCTCGGCCACGGGCAGGCCCTGGATGCCGATCTGGGCGCACTTGCGCCAAAGCTCGTGCGAAAAGACGTGATCGCGGTCGCGCTCGATCACGTTGTCGTTGAGCTCGCCTTGGGCGAACTTCACGATACTGTCGCGCAGCATCCGCTGCTCGTCGGTTATGGAGAAATCCATGTCTCGTTCTCGCTGCTCTGACCAAACCTGCCTTCGTCGCTCCCGCGTAAGCGGGAGCCCAGGCAACTCGGATGTATTCTGGATTCCCGTTTACACGGGAATGACGTGATCAACCGCTCCCCAAGATGCTCCACAGAACCGGTGGAGCTGAAAGACACCATTGGCTTCAGCCCGACATCTGTTTGAGGCGCTGGTAGTCGATCTTGTCCGTGGACGTCTTCGGCAGCGCTTCCTGCCAGGCGAATGCGTCCGGGATCATGTAAAGCGGAAGCTGCTGCGAGCAGAAGCGCTTCATCTCGATGAGCGAGGGATGCTTCGGTTCGCGGCAGCTCAGGAAGGCGGTTATTTTCACGCCCGCTTCTTCGTCCGGACTGGCCACGACCGCAGCTTCCTTGATCGCCGGATGCCGATAGAGCCCGGCCTCGATCTCGCCCAGCTCCACGCGATAGCCGCGGCGCTTCACCATTCGGTCCCGCCGCCCCTTGTAGGTGTAGTTGCCATCAGCGGCCTCGACCACGACATCGCCGGTTCGATACCAAGCTGTTCCGCTCGCGTCGGTGAGGAACCCCTTCGCCGTCTGATCGGCCAGATTCCAGTACCCGCGCATCACCCCTCGGCCCGCGATGCAAAGCTCGCCTTCCTGTCCCCGTTCGACGTCTGCTCCGGATTCGCCCACAACACGCGCCCGCAAATGCGAGCAAGGCCTGCCAATCGGGTAGGGTATCTCCCGATCGTCGGGAATCGGCGTCGACACTTCGTAGAACGTGCAGACGTTCGTTTCGGTGGGGCCATAGAGATTGAAATAGCGCGGCTTCGGAAGCAGCTTGCACAGTAGCCGGAGATGTTTCACCGGAAAGACCTCGCCTGCAAAGAACACCTGGCGCAGCGAAGAGTAGTCGCGGCCCTCGAGCGCACCGTACTGTGCCAGCAGACTCAGGATCGACGGCGCCGAGTACCAGATCGATATCCGTTCGCTTGCGATCAGCTCCGCCAACCGGACAGGATCCTTGCCCGTGTCCTCGGAAACGAGGACCAGGGTCGCGCCGTGCTTGAGCGCCACGTGGATGTCGAGGATCGATAGATCGAAGTGGAACGGAGCATGGGATGAGAAACGGTCGTGCTCCGTCGGCTGGAAGACCTCCGAGCACCAGTCGACGAAGCTCACCGCGTTGTCGTGGGAGAGCATGACGCCCTTGGGCTTTCCGGTCGAGCCGGAGGTATAGAGGATGTAGGCGAGATCGTCCGGTTCGGCAGCGACGATGTCCTTCGGCGCGCCGAGTTCGCCGCCCGCCAGCGCGCGCTCGAGCCCATCGCCGCCGCCCGGCCGCGCCACCGCGAGCGCCTGCGGCCTGCTCCCGAGGGCTTCAATCTCGGCCAGCAGCGCATCTTGCAAGCCGGCCTCGACCACGACCGCCTTGACGCCACAGTCGTGCATGATGAAGCCGCTACGGGCTGCCGGCGCACCGGGATCGACCGGAACGTAGGCGCATCCGGCCTCCAGGATCCCGTAGATGGCAGCGACCGTATCGATCGACTTGCGCATGCAGATGCCTATGCGGTCGCCGGGTCGCGCCCCCAGTGCGGTCAGACAATTGCGCACTCTCGCAGCGAGCGTCGCCAGTTCGGCATAGGTGACCGACCCGCACCCCGGCTCGACGACTGCAGTGCGGTCGGCATGACGCTCAGCCGCCGCGATGAAGTAGCCATGCAGACCGGTGACAGTCATGCCCGTCTCCCTACTTCTTCGAGGCGATCAACGCGACGATATCGGTGATCGTGTCGAGATGCTCCTTGTCCGCCTCGTGCGCCTGCACCTGAACGTTGAAGGTTTCCTCGATGAACATGACCAGCTTCAACGTGGCGATCGAATCGAGAATCCCGCCGCTGATCAGCGGAGTGTCGTCCTTCAGCTCGTTCGGATCTTCCCCGGGCAGGAAGGCGCTCAATATGAATTCCTTGACTTTCGCTCTGACGGCATCGCTCATTTCGTGTCGCTCCGGTCCTTGGTGTCCATGACGAACGCTTGGCTCGATCCATTGCCCTTGAAGAGCAGTTCTCGCCTCGCCTTGAAGTTCTCGAACAGCCGCTCGGCAACGATCTGGTGGCCACGGGCGTTGGGATGGTCGTCCCACTCGGCGAGCCGGATCGTATTGATGTCCAGGCCCTTGTAGACGTCTTCCAGGTTGATTACGACGAATCCCGCTTCCTGCGCAAGTCGAACCGCCTCCGGTGTTTCTTCGCGCCACGCCCCGTCGCGCACCTGGGGCAGGAAGATCCAGACCGGCTTCGCGCCACGGGCGTGCGCCTGCTCAGCGATATGGGAGTACACGAAGCGCAGAATCCCGGTGCTGTACGGCTCGAGCTGGCGCAACGCGGTCGATTCGTCGAGCTCCGGGTTCAGTTTGGCCTGCTCCATGATGGAGCGCAACGCCGGATAAGGAACCTCGATCTCCTTGCGCGCCACGGCAACGAGATAACTGGCGGCGCGGCTGAATTCCCGTCCGGTCGCGACGTACATGACCGCATGCGGCTCGAATTGCATGCAGCGCTCGAACGCCACCAACTGCTGCGGCGGCTGGTAGCCTGGAACGCCGCAGTTGAGCAACTCGAAGTTTTGGAATGCACCGCCGAGCTTCTCTTCGTTGAGGCGACGCTCCAACAGCGCCTCGAACGTCTCGCCATCCCCCACGCCCCAACCCATCACCGTCGACGGACCGAGAACGATCGCGCGAAAGGTGGACGGACCCGGTTGAAGCTCATAGTCGCGATCGCGCATTCCCCAGCGATTGATGCTGATCCGGCCGTGCATGCTGTCGAACACATACGACGGAATCAACTCCACTTGCACGAATCCGCCGACGAAGCGCTTCAGGTTCGCCCCTTCCACGTCCAGCCAGTTGGACGGCTTCTTCGCGTAGACCTCCCACAGCTGCGAATTGAAGCGATCGACGGAAAGCAGGCTCTCGTAGTAACCGCGCTCCAGCTTGGCGGTATCGAGCCTGCTCAGGCGGCCGCTCTTGAGCGAATGAACCGTGTTCGCCACGGTCTCGCCCATCTGCTTGTGAAAGCCTTCCACCGAAATGCCGATCAGCAGGCAAAGCGCGGCAAACGTCACCGCCCGCTCGCGCAACCACGCCGCCTTCATGCTCGCAGCAGCCTCCGCAGCGGTCTTCGCCGTATCGCGCGGAATGCTGCCGAGCAGGATCACGACGAAGGCGACGCACGGGATCAAGAGCACTTCGAGCGTATAAGGTCCATTCAGCGCAGACCACAGCGAGAACCAGTCGGCGAGCGACTCCGAGGTCCAGAACGACCAGAGGATACATATGAACCAGAATGTGACGAAGGTCCGCAGGGAAAGCGAAAGCACCCGCCGCCAATCCCAGACCTGCTTGCCGAGGCTGCGGCGGCGCCCATACGTCATCTCGTAGAGCGAATTGACCACGACCAGCACGCCGAGGATCGCCCAGAAGAGGATGTCCTGCCAGACCAGCAACGTGCTGCCGCGCAGCCAGAACCACTGGTAGGCGTGCAGAAACCACGTCATCAGGAAGACGTAGAGGGTGGCGATGATGATCGCGTTGGTCGCGCCGAGCTTCTTCAGGCGGAACACGGCGGGATAGTAGAAGACCTTCTGCATGAAGTCCTTCCAGTAGATGTTTATCCGCCGCCAGAAGTCGGTGAAGCTCGATGCCAGCAGGTACCGGTTGTGAGTCTCGGGCAGATTGAAGCCGTAGAGGTGCAGCATCCCGACGATCAGATGGAACAGCCCCGACACACGCAGGTAGAGCAGGAAGTTCGCGACCAGATATTGCAGCAGCTCGGGCGGTCCCGTCACCTCCGAGGGCGCAAGCGTCCAGTGGTAGTAGATCAGCCGGTAGAGGATGAGGTGCACGACACCACGCACCATCCAGTCGACGCCCTTCTGGTAGATGAAGAAGGCGTCGGCATCGTAATAATTGCGCCGGAACGACTTGTAGTCGATGACCGGAAAGAGCGGGAAGCTCGCGTTCGGCAGCATGAAGAAGTACCCGAGCGAGCGGGAAAGCGACACCGGCGCGTTATCATGGCGCAGATCGTAGAAATACACGATCAGCCTGAACATGAACATCGAGCCGAGGATCGGCCAGATCGCCTCGGACCAGGGAAACGGAAGGAGCGCCGCGCGCTGTGCGGCGAGCACTGCACCCACCCCGAGCAACATCAGGCCACGCACCGTGAACGACACCGGAATGTGACAGATG
>WHTS01000198.1 GCA_009377585.1 Betaproteobacteria bacterium | reverse complement strand
TTGCCTACAGGACTCGGTACAGCTTTCATCAGATTTGCCATGACATTGATTCCTACCTTTAGAGTCTAAATGCTTGAAGGTAGGTGTTGCACGTCATACTGGCACACAGGGTTCGCAGGCGATGCACTTGAAGGGTCCGAATGAGGTAGGCGCGCGTATCGCGCGGATCGAGGACGGTTTGCGCTTCGTACAGCTCTCGGAAAAATGCTGGCGGGTAGCGAAGGGCTGTGTGCGGCCTGCGCATGGCTGAGTGTAGCCTGAAGCATTGAGCTCGGGCCGGCGTTATAACTCATGGTGCAACCGGTAGATGCTGGAGTGTCTTTCAGTGAGAAGCGGTCTGCCGCCCGTCTCTCGAAATTCGTTCAGCGTGTCGAAGATCAGCATGTCTCCGCCCCTGCGCGCAGGCACTCGAAGACCGTGGCGTTTTCTGCAGGGACCCAGTCCTTGAGACGGCGGGAATGCGGTGTGGTTCGGACGCCGTGAGTCCAGATGATGTCTTTGTGCGCCAGCGGTATGCCGTGCAAAGAGCCGCGATAGGTGCCTTTCTGAATGTCTCGCTCCGCACGGCGCGCGTTCTCGAGTGCCTGCTCGCGAGTGACGGTAATGAATGCATGAAGACGCGGCTGCAGCGCGTCGATACGGTCGAGATGAGAGCGGACCACTTCGACAGGCGAGGGCTTCCGGTCGCGTATGAGCGAAGACGCTTCACTGATGCTGAGGTAATGAAGGTCCTGTGTGTTGACGGCGTCTGAAGTCATCTCGAGCAGCGCGGGGCGTCGAACGGGGTCTTTGCACACGTTCGGTGATGTTGCACATGATAACCGACAACGAGCGGCAAGCTATAACGAACGGGGACGCGGCGTCAGGAACAATCCGGGCGCGCCAATGAGTGAGGTTGTAGTTTGAAGATCAGCGGCTCGTGCCGCCGGTCTTCCTTCGCGGTCCGGCGGCACGGTATGCGGCGCGCGCATCCGCATGTCGACAATGGTGCTCGGCACATCAAGCCATGTTCATGAGGCGCAGAGCGTTCTTCGACATGACCTTGTCGAATACTTCGGAGGTGAAGCCGAGCTCTTGGTACTCGCGGACCATATGTTTGTGCGGCCGGCTCGGATACGCCGTGCCGAAACATGCACGGTCGTAAAAGTAGTTCCTGACGGCTTTCACGTACTCTTCGGCACCGGGCAGTCGCTTGACCATGTACTGATCTGGTGAGAGCCAAACGTTCGGACACACGAATCCGACGCCGATCATGTCCATCACGTAGGGCCATGCGGCGTGAGCAACGTGAATGACGAGCTTTGGAAAATCTTTTGCCACTTGAAACAGCGGGATCGGCGAGCTGTCTTCGTAGGGACGGCCCAGGCGCGCCTGGAGCTGCGCACTCAAGGTGATGTTGATCGGAACGCCGCGGCGCACGCACTCTTCATAGATCGGGTAGAGGCGCCGGTCCGCCGGGCTGTGGATCGTCGGGTCCTTCGATATAGGCGGCTCGATCGAGACGCCTTTGAAGCCCGGCGTCTTCAGGCAACGATCGATTTCCTCGAGGCACCAGTGGATCGGCTGACTCAGGTCGAGCCCTACCCAACCCACGAAGCGGTCGGGATGCTGCTCGACGCATGCCGCGATCTCGTCGTTTGGAATGACGCCGAGCGGCTCTTCGGACTGACGACCCATGATGACCCCCCATTGCACTCCCGCGTCGTCCATCTCGCGCAGGAGATCGGCCATCGACTGAGTTCGTGTGGAGGCGGGACGCTCGTATCCAAGGTTCCGATAGTAATCGTCGCCCCGTGTGAACTGCAGCTTGCCTACCCAGGTCTTCAGCGGCGGACGCAGACGCATATCAACGATGTGCACAGAGCTTCCTCTCAGGCGGGATACATCGACTTGAACACCGGGTCGTCTTCGAGTTTGAAAACGCGCAACGCGTTTTTGTAGAGGATTCTGGGGAGCACCTCTTCCTTGATGGGCAACATCCAGAATTCATCGACGAACGGCTTGATCGGTATCGAGGGAAAACACGTTGCAAAAAGAAACTGGTCGCGCAGGCCGAAATAGTTGTTGTTGAGCGATTTAACCCAGTCTTCCGTTCCCATTTGCGTGAGATACATGTCAGGCGAGAGAAACACGTTCTCATGTCGCGCAGCCACGATGATCGCTTCGCGCACGTAGGGGTAGCAGGCGTGGCCTGCAATGATCCTGAGCGCAGGGAAATCCTCGGCGACCTGGTCGATGTGACGCGGATGCGCGTAATCGATGCTTTTTCCGCCCCAGGGGCCGGAGGTCTGCGGAAAGAGCACCATATCGTGCGCCAGACATTTGTCGTAAAGCGGATAAAGACGGCGATCGTCGATATCGCAACCGGGCGAGCGGCCGGGCTCGATGAACATGACTCGCAGGCCCATCCCGGCGCAGCGATCGAGCTCAGCGAGAGAATCGTGCAGAACGTTTCCCGCATCAATGCCTGCGACGCCGATGAAGCGGCCCCAATGCTCCTTCTGGAGTCTGGCCATGAGATCGTTCGAGGTCGTACGCGCAGCCATGACGCGGCCGCCTATCATCATTTCGGGCGTTTGTCCCGAGGTGGACACCGCCGTGGTAATCCCCGCCTCTCCGATCTCCTCGAAGAACGCTTCGATCGTTCCCTTCGCGAACGACTTGATCGTGTTGAAGCGGCCGCGCTCTTTCGCGCGGCCGGAGAAGTACTCTCCGGCTTCAGGTATCGTCACCCGGCATCGGACGTCGACTATCGGTATGTCTTGTCTTCCGCTCACGGACGCATCCTCACTCGACGCGCAGCCCCCGGGTCTTGATGACTTGCGCGTATTTGATGATTTCAGATTTGATGAACTTCGCGAACTCTTCCGGCGTGCTGCCGATGACCTCAGCACCATCGCGCGTCATGCGCTCGTGAAGGTCGTTACTGCGTACGACCGCGACGACGTTGTCGTGCAGCTTTTCAATGATGGCTTTCGGGGTGCCCCGCGGCGCCAGCATGCCGTACCAGTTGTACTCCTCGTAACCGGGCAAACCGGCCTCGGCTATCGTCGGTATATCCGGTGCGACGACTGATCGTTTCACGCTTGTCACACCCAGGGCGCGCAACCGCCCGCCCTTCACGTGCACCATGGCGGACAGGATGTTGCTGAAGTACATGTTGATCTGGCCACCGATGAGGTCGATCAATGCAGGCGCACTGCCTTTGTAGGGAACATGAACGAACTGCACATTCGCGAGCGACTGAAACAGCTCCCCTGCAAGGTGCGGCGGACTGCCGGAGCCAGCGGAGCCGAACGTGAGCTGCTTTGGCTTCGCTTTCGCGAGTGCGATCAGCTCCCTGACACTTGTCGCCGGCATGGATGGGTGGACGACAAGAATCTCCGGCACGCGCGCGACGAGCGTAATAGGCGCGAAATCCTTGATCGGATCGTAGGGAATCTTGTCGAAGAGACTTACATTCACGGCTTGGGTGGCCACGTTGCCCATGAGAATGGTGTAGCCGTCCGGTGCTGACTTTGCTGCCAGATCAGTACCGATGATGCCAGTCGCTCCCGGGCGATTATCGACAACGACCTGCTGTCCCCACCGATCTGATAGTTTCTGCGCGATCTGCCGCGCGATAATGTCCACACCACCGCTCGCTGGGAACGGGGCAATGAGGCGAACGGGCCGCGCGGGATATTGCTGCGCGCTCACCGCCGAGGTCGAAATCACGAGCGAACCCAGAATCAATACCGCAATGCGATTCATGTCGATACTCACACCGCTAGTCGCTGCGAATGCCGGCGATCTTTATGACTTTCGTGCACTTGTCGATCTCCGCGCGCAGATAGGACGTGAACTCCTGCGGTGTGCTGCCTACGATGTCGGCCCCCTGGCTCACGATGCTGCGCGCGACGTCCGGGTTACCTAAGACCGTCACCATGTCCGCGTGCAGCTTTTTAATGATGGGCGCGGGCGTGTCCTTCGGTGCAAGCACCCCGTACCAGTTCGTTGCCTCGTAGCCCGGCACAACCTCTGATATCGCCTGCACCTGCGGCAGCGACGGGGACCGCTGGAGTGAAGTTACTGCCAATGCTCTCACCTTGCCTGATTTGATCTGAGGCAGCGCAGGCGGCAACGCGAGAAACATGAGTTGGATCTGACCGCCCATGAGGTCGGCCAACGCAGGGGCTCCGCCTTTGTATGGCACGTGGACCATCTTGACTTTGGCCATGTCCGTCAGCAGCTCGCCGGCAAGATGTGTCGTGCTGCCGTTGCCTGCAGAGCCATAGCTCAGTTTTCCCGGTTCGCCCTTTGCCATGGCGAGCAAATCATTGACTGATTTTGCCGCCAGCGATGGGTTCGCGAGCAATGCCTGAGGGGTCGAGGCGACTAGCGTAACCGGCGCGAAGGAGTCGACGGGCATATAACTCGTTTTGTACAGACCTGCGCTTGCCGCGTGGCTGCTGGATATCATCAGGAGCGTGTAACCGTTCGGTGCAGCCCGGGCGGTGATCTCCGCACCGATTGTGCTCCCTGCACCGGGACGGTTATCGACGACGACCTGCTGGCCCCACCCCTCGGAGAGCTTCTGACCCACGATGCGGGCGATGATGTCGGCCGCCCCACCTGGCGGGAAGCCGACGACCAGCCGCACGGGTCGATCCGGATAATTTTGAGCGTGCGCGTTTGCCGTTATATAGCACGTGCCTGCGCACGCCATCAAGACCAGCCACAGACAACTTCGCATTCTCTCCTCCTTTTGTTTTGGTTTTTGTCTTGCCACGTTAGAGCTTCAGCTCCTCCGTGTACTTCTTCAGTTTTTCAGGCGATACAGTGACGCCCAAGCCTGCCCCTTCAGGCAGCGAAACCGTTCCATCCTTGGCCATCATGATGGGATTGTCGCAAATGTCGTCGACGAGGCGCTCCATCGGTGAGCCGTAGCCGAGCACGGCGTGCATGGCAGGAATGGCCGCAGCGAAATGAATGATCGCAGACGTGCCCGGGCTCAACGGGTGTTTGCTCCCCATGAGCACGCCCATGCCTGCGGCATCGGCGATCTCCGCCATGCGCTTGCTCAAGAAAAGCCCGCCGTTTTTGACGGGCTTCAGGCAAATCGTATCGGCCGCACCTTCCTTCGCGATGTTGGCGACGTCGTACGGTGTCCACGCGCTCTCATCGGCAGTGACGGGGGTATCGATCGCCACGCGCACATCTCGCATGCCTTTGAGATCCCACCATGCCACGGGCTGCTCCACCGCTTCGATGCCGTAACGCTCCATCTTCTTGAGAGTCGGAATGGCGACCTCGACGGTGTAGGCTCCGTTGATGTCCACTTCGATCGGATAATTCGCGCCGACTGCGTCGCGCACTGCGGCGACACGATCCACATCCTCTTTGGGATCGAACCCGGCTTTGACCGTCAGCATCGCGTAGCCGGCTTCTTTCAGCTTCAGCGCGTCCTGCCCCATCTCTTTCGGCGTCTTCACGCCGAGGCTTCTGCTCACGCCGAACTTCGTGCGGTAGATGCCTCCGAGGATCGTCGCGACGGGGCGTCCCGTCGCCTTGCCCATGATGTCGTAACACGCTGTGTCGACGGCGGCCTTGGCGCAGAGGAAACCGGTACGCCCCTGGTTGAACGCTTCGAGCTTGTCGATGATCCGGCCGATTTCGAACGGATCCATGCCGATGATGATCGGCGGGAAGTACTTCTTCAGCGTTATGTAGATCGCTTCCTGCGTTTCTCCACCGCGCTCGATCAGCGTCACGCCGGTCTCACCCACGCCGGTTATGCCTTCGTCTGTCTCGACGAGGATCACAATCTGTCGCTTGTGCGTCGTTTCGCCTGGCGCCATGCGATAGGCGTTCTTGTATGGGATCGTGACCATGTGGCACGAAACGCTCGTGATCTTCATTGACGCTCCTCTGGTTGCTGCGTGTGGGGCGTCGATGGTGAGACGAGACTAGACCAAAGTCAAATAAGATTCGATTACCTTTCACCCAACATTTTCTTATATGAAATCGTCGAAGATTGTCACACCCCATCACTTGATAGCGCTGGCGTCAGTTGCTTCTACCGGGAGCCTGACCGCTGCCAGCGCCGCTCTCGGCAAAACGCAGCCCGCGGTCTCCGCCCAACTCCGGCAGCTGAGCGAGGCGGTCGGCACACCACTGATGCTACGTCACCGTTATGGCGTCAGACTGAGTCCGGCTGCGGAAACGCTTCTGCCCTACGCACAAGCCTGCGTGCGCGCACTCGAAGGCGCGGAACAGGCCATCAGCCGGCTGCGCGGATTGGAAGAAGGCAAATTGCGGGTGCTCGCAAGCACTTCGGTCGCGGTTTATATGCTGCCGCCCGTGCTCGCCGCTTTTCATGCACGGTTTCCAGGAATCGAGCTGCAAATGACGCGTCACAACGCGAACGATGCGATGAGCGCGCTCGAACGAGGTGAGGGCGATATCGCCGTTGTGAGAGGACCCGCTTCTCCTGTCGGCGCACTGAGCTCCAATTTCGTGATCCGCATTCTGGTGAAGGACGAGACCATGCTCGTGGTGCCACCGCGACACCGCCTCGCTCGCCGCCGGAAAGTGCGGCCGGAACAGCTGGATGGTATTGAAATCGTCAGCCGCGAACCGGGCTCGGCCACTCACGCGCTTGTCGAACGCATGGCGGTCCGCACAAAGATCAACTTCAGACTCAACAACCACCAGCTAAAGCTGGTGGGTTAGGTATTGCGGACTGAAAGTCCGGATACGCGTCGCCTAAACGACGCGTCTTA
>WHTS01000197.1 GCA_009377585.1 Betaproteobacteria bacterium | reverse complement strand
GCCGATCTGCGCTTCGGCCAGGTCGAGCGCGTGTATTCCGAGCGCGGCGCGATGCAGGTGCACTCGGGCGACGCCCATAGCCGCCTGCCCCCGCACATGGCCTCGATTTTCGGCGCCTGCGGCTTCGACGTGGTCTCGGTCGCGAGCAACCACGCGATGGATTGGGGCCCGGAGGCATTGCTCGACACGATCGAGGTGCTGCGCGCGCGCGGCATCCACACCATCGGCGCGGGCCGAAATCTGGCCGCAGCGCGCGAGCCCGCCATCCTCGAGCGCAAGGGCGTGCGCGTCGCCTTTCTCGCCTATTGCTCGGTGCTGCGCGAAGGCTACGCGGCCAGGCCGAACCAGCCCGGCGTGGCGCCGCTACGCGCGCACACCTACTACGAGCCGGCCGAATACCAGCCCGGAATGCCGCCTCGCATCGTCACCCTGCCCTATGAGGACGACCTGAAGGGCTTGGTGGAGGATATTGCGGCAGCACGCAGCCGCGCCGACGCCGTCGTCGTCGCGCTGCACTGGGGCCTGCATTTCATTCCGCGTGCGATCGCCGACTACCAGCCGCTGGTCGCGCGCGCCGCCTTCGAAGCGGGCGCCGACCTGATCCTCGGTCATCACGCCCACGTGCCGAAGGCGATCGGCGTGCACGCGGGCAAGGCGTGCTTCTACAGTCTGAGCAACTTCATCATGTCGGCGCCGGCCGCGAAGCCCGAGCGTCATGCGACCTTCGCCCGGCGCTATGGGGTTGCGCTCGATCCGGACTATCCCAACCTGCCTTACGGCGTGGATGCCAAGCGCAGCCTGATCGCAAAAGCAAGCCTGTCGAAGCGCGGCGTCGAACGCGTTTCCTTTCTGCCGGTGCTGATCGACAAATCTCTGCGGCCCGAGGTGCTGAAAGCCGGCGATGCGCGCTTCACGGATGCAGTGAAGTACATGAACTGGGCCTCCGAGGGCTATGCCGAGCCGTTCCGAGTCGAGGGCGACGAGGTGCGCGTCCTATGAGATCCAGTACCAAGCTCTTCCGCCAGCCGGCCATGCGCGCGGCGGCGGCGGAAGCGGGCGAAACCACCTCGCGCAGCGAGCTCGTCTACCAGAAGCTTCGTAGCGCACTCGGCTCCGGAGCGCTCAAGCCAGGACAGCGCGTGCTGGAAGTCGAGGTTGCCGAATGGCTGCAGGTCAGCCGCACGCCGGTGCGCGACGCACTGCGGCGGCTCGAAAGCGAAGGCATGCTGAAGGTCGAGCCGCGCACGGGACTCGTGGTCGCGTCGATCTCGCGCCAGGCAATGCTGGAGCTCTACGTGATGCGCGAGGTGCTCGAAGGAACCTCGGCGCGGCTGTGCGCCCGCCACGCCTCCGACCCCGAGATCACCGAGCTGGAAGAGCTGGTCAAGCGCGAGGCGCGGCTGCAGGGCAACTACCCGGAGCTCGCACGCCACAACCGCCTGTTCCACGAAGCCATTCATCGCGGCGCCCACAACCGCTACCTCGAAAAGAGCCTCGCCGCGGTCAACGACACGCTGCACTTGCTCGGACCCAGCCAGTTGCTCATTGCCGAACGCGCCAGGCAATCGCAGGCCGAGCATGCCGAGCTCTTCGGACACATCCGCAACCACGATGCCGACGCGGCCGAGGCCGCGGCACGCCGGCATGTACGCTCCGCGCAGCAGCAACGGGTAAAGAACCTGTTTCCCCACGACTGATCGTCATGCCACGGACCGTTACCGAAATGCTTTGACCCCGCGCGCCATCGCGCGTATAAAGGGGCGCAAGGATCATTCAGGCGTCGATTCTTCCGATCCGCTGTACCGCCTCGGCATTACTCAGATCTCCTCGATCTTCCCCTCGACGGTCCGCACATGAGCGCAACGCGCTCGACATTCACTTTTATTGGAAAAGAGCTAGCATGAGTACAGGTACCGTCAAGTGGTTCAACGATGCGAAGGGCTTCGGGTTCATCACGCCGGACGATGGCGGGAAGGACTTGTTCGCCCATTTCTCGGCTATCCAGGAATCGGGCTTCAAATCGCTGCAGGAAGGACAGAAGGTCAGCTACGACAAGACCGCCGGTCCCAAGGGCGACCAGGCTTCCAACATTCGCAGCGCGTAAGCTCGCCGCAAGTTACGGCGACTGAAAAAAGGCCCGATGCGTCGGGCCTTTTTTCATCGGGCCTGGAAACTGCGCGTGCTGCGCGCAGTCGGCTCAGCGAATGGAGGCATCCTCAGGCGCGCCTACTTCGCGGAGGCCGAAGCGCCGCGTCTCTTCGCCGCGCTACCCTCGTCGAGCGACTGCAGGCGAGAAGCGACCTCTCGCTTGCCCAGCCCGCGCAACTCGGCCAATGCTTTCACTTGCGCCGCGCGCGGTCGGGTCACCTGGTGCTCCCAGTTGTAGATCGACTGCGCGCTCACGTCCACCAGGCGAGCGAACTCGCCTGCCGACAGGCCCAGCCGGTGGCGCAGCGAGCGGATGCCCTTGGACGAGAAGCGAACCCGCTGCTCCGACCCATCGTCAGGCGCGGCGGCTGCGGATCTGCCGATCGTCCCGGCGAGCGAGCCGACCTGGCGCTGCAGCGAAGCGATGCTGCGCTTCAACGCCGCGATTCCGCGACGCTGTTGAGCGGAGGTCTTTCGCAGCATGTCGATCTGGCTGCGGGTTTCTCGCCGCGCGACGCGGGCGATTTCCTGTTTCAGTACGGCAGCGATATTGGGCATGGGTATCTTCTTGTCGTCGAACCTCGGGGGGAGATGCATCGCGAATTTTTGGCGGCCGGTGGAATTGCCTGCATCGATTTCGATTCCCGACGCATGCAATGCGCGCTGGCAGCATTTCGGCGGCATCGTATCTGGCCGTCCGGGGCATTGTACTCGGTCGCAAGGATTACTTGCATTTTGCCCGTCTATGCATCCTTGCTTATTATCACAGTCACGATTGCTGCGGATCGCTATCTTTATTATCACAGTCACGTTCGCTGCGGATCACGATGCGGCACGCGCTGTACGTGTATTTGACAGGGCCGCGGCGCTCGGAGATCCTCGCAGAGTCGATGAATACTGCGGCCCGAGGGCTGCCATTCCACGTCCAAATCATTCATCATGCCGAGCAGCCAGAAAAGCACCCCATCGAGACCCATCGAATCGATCGAGTCGGTATTCGCCGGGCTCGGTATCGCGGGATACATAGCCAGTCGCCAGATCGCCACCGCGATCTACATCGCCCACCATCTGCAGAAACCAATCCTGGTCGAGGGTCCCGCCGGAGTCGGAAAGACCGAGCTCGCCAAGTCGGTTGCCTCCTGGCTCGAGCTTCCGCTCATACGGATGCAATGTTACGAGGGGCTGGACGAATCGAAAGCGCTGTACGAGTGGAAATACGGCAAGCAGCTACTCTATACGCAAATCCTGCGCGAGAAGGTGGGCTCGGTGATCGGCGACGCAGACGATCTCGCCACGGCGATCGGCAAGCTGCACGCATTCGGCGACATTTTCTTCTCCAAGAGCTTCCTCGAGCCGCGGCCGCTGCTGCGCGCGCTCGAGCAACCCGAGGGCGCCGTGCTCCTGATCGACGAGATCGACAAGTCCGATCAGGAGTTCGAGGCTTTCCTGTTGGAGCTTCTGTCCGACTATCAGGTGTCGATACCCGAGATCGGGAGCATCACGGCGGTTGTTAAGCCGATCGTGCTGCTCACGTCGAACTCGACGCGCGATCTCGGCGATGCGCTCAAACGGCGCTGCCTGCATCTGCACATCGGCTTTCCCGACGAGAAGCTGGAAGCCCGCATCATCGCCTCGCGGGTGCCGGGGATCGACGCGCGGCTGCTGGCGCAACTGGTGTCGTTCGTGCAGCAGCTGCGATCGTTGGACCTGAAGAAGCAGCCATCGGTGAGCGAATCGATCGATTGGGCCCGGGTGCTCGTGCTCCTGCACGCCTCGGTGCTGGAGGAACAGGTGGTGCGCGATACGCTCAACGTGCTGCTGAAATTCGAGTCGGATATCGATGCGGCGCGCGCGCACATCACGCATCTGACGCAGAGGGCGCAGCAGGCGGTGGTCGTGGAGGACTGATGTCGGGCCCCCTGCCCAGCTTTTCTGCGCCGCTGCGCGCGCAGGCGAGCGAGCCGCTGCGCCGCTTTCTGCAGGTGGCTCGCGGCGCCGGCTTGCGCGTCTCGGCCGCCGAGGGCATCGATGCCGCGCGCGCAGTCGACCTGGTCGGCTACGACGATCGGGGGGTGCTGAAGGATACGCTGGGACTCGTGCTTGCAAAAACGCCGGAAGAAAAGGCGCTGTACGACGAGGCCTTCGAGCTGTACTTTCAACGCGAAGCGCTTGCCGGCAAGGCGGCTGCGGATGTGGATGCGGCGCCTGCGCGCAGCCCGCAGGGAAGCGCATCGGACGCAGCCGAGCCTACAGACGGTTCGGGTCGCGCGTCGTTGTCGCAACTGCTGGAAAACGACGACCGCGCAACCCTTGCGAGCGCGCTGGAATCCGCCGCGCGCCAGGTCGGAATCGAGAAGATCCGGCTCTTCACGCAGAAGAACCTCTACATCCGCCAGATCCTGGAGCGCATGGGTCTGCGCGAAGTGGAAGCGCAAACGGCCGCATTGCGCGCGAGCGGCGGCGCGGATGACGACGACCGCGCACAACGCCTGAGCGAGCGCCTGGAACGGCTGCGCGATTCCGCGCGCGATTACGTCGAGCGCAGCATGCTGCTCTACGGTCGCGCCGAAACGGAACAGTTGCGCAGCCGCATGCTCAAGTCCTCGCGGCTGGCGAACATCGACCCCAGCCAGCACGAGCGCATGCGCGTGCTGGTGCGCACGATGGCCAAGCGCATCGCGACGCGCTATGCGATGAAGCGGCGCCGGCGCCAGCGCGGCCAGCTCGACATCCGGCGCACGCTCCGGCGCAACATGGGCTGGGGCGGCGTTCCGTTCATCACGGCCTGGAAGCAGCGGCGAATCGAAAAGCCGCGCGTCATGGTCCTGTGCGACGTATCGGGCTCGGTCGCATGGGTGGCGCAGTTCCTGCTCATGTTCATCTACGCGTTGACCGAGGTGCTGTCCGACATCCGTTCGTTCGCTTATTCCGGATCACTCATCGAAGTGAGCGACATCCTGGAGCGCAAGCCGATCGACGCAGCGGTCGTGCAGGTCATGGCGGAGATGGGATTCGGTTCCTCCAACTACGGCAATTCGCTGGCCGACTTCGAGAACGGCTGGATGGAACAGGTGACCAACAAGACGACGCTCATCATCCTCGGCGACGCCCGCGGCAACGACAACGACCCGCGCACCGAGATCATGGACCGGCTCGCGCAGCGCGCGAAGCGCATCATCTGGCTCAATCCGGAACCGCGCTCGGCCTGGGGCACGGGCGACTCCGACATGTATCGCTACCTGCCTTACTGCAGCCTGGCGCGCGTTTGCAGCACGCTCAACGACCTGGAGCGCGTCATCACCGACCTGCTCGATCGCGCGCACTAAGCAGCTGCGCTTCTCGCACTGCGCGGCTGCGCTTCTCGAAATTGCGCGGCTGCGCTTCTCGCATTGCGGACTTATCGTGCCGGCGCAGGTGTCTCGGCGCCCGCGCGCTGATAGACTCGGCGGCTCTCACAGAAAGAACTCACACTCATTGCCATGGATAGCCTGCAACCCAGCCAGCTCGTGCGCCAACTCGATGCCATCGCCGAACATCGGTCGGCGCCGTTCTCCGAGGGCCGTTCGATGCATTGGCGAATCTTCGGCCACGGCGAGCCGCTGGTGCTCGTTCACGGCGGCCACGGCAGCTGGCTGCACTGGGTCCGGAACATCGAGCAGCTGTCGCGTCAGCGCCGCCTGCTGGTGCCGGATCTGCCCGGTTTCGGCGACTCCGACGATCCGCCCGAAGGTTCGGATCTGCAATACATCGTCGAGGCATTCATCGCCTCGCTCGATCGGTTGCTCGGCGCGCGCTCACCCATCGACCTGGCCGGTTTTTCCCTCGGCGGCATCGTGTCGGCGCGCGCGGCGGCGAAGCGCGGCGCGGTGCGCAAGCTCGCACTTCTCGGTAGCCCCGGCACTGGCACGCCGCGGAGGACCCGCGCGGAGATGATTCGCTGGCGCCAAACGGACGAATCCAAAGCGGACGAAGCCGCACAGAACGCCGCGCTCAAGCACAATCTGCTGGCGCACATGATGCACGACGAAGCGAATGTCGATGCGCTGGGCTTCGAAGCCTACGTCACGGCCGTGAAGCGAACACGCTATCGGACGAACGGCGTGGGCAGCCGGTCGTCGTTGCCGTCGCTTCTGACGGGGTACACCGATCCTGTGCTGTTCGTCTACGGCGAGCACGATGTGACCGGCACGCCGGAGCTGGCGGAGGAGGTGCTGATTGCCTCGGCAGCGAATCGGGAATTCCGGCTGATCCGCGATGGCGGGCACTGGATTCAGTACGAGCGCGCGGAAGCGGTGAACGAGGTATTAACGAGGTGGTTTGCGCATTATCGAGCGTTCCCTATTTCATGTCACGCTCGTCCCTCACCCCCAACCCCTCTCCCGGGGGGAGAGGGGAGCGTCGCGTCCGTATTGGACTGTCGTCCAATACGGAACGATCAATAATGAGAACCACACCACCCCGTCGGCTACGCCGACACCCCTCCTCCTGAGAGGAGGGGAAATTTTAGATTCCCCTCCTGACCGAGGAGGGGCTGGACGCGACAGCGTCGCGGACGAGGTGGTTGGCTGTGAATCGCGGCTACGATGACTGCTTGAGAAAGCTGTCGGGATTGCGCGTGAACTTGTTACGGC
>WHTS01000196.1 GCA_009377585.1 Betaproteobacteria bacterium | reverse complement strand
GCCGACGACCCGGGCATCATCACCGATCTCGCGCGCGAGTCGTCGTACGGCGGCTACCTGCGCCTCGACCTGCTGCTCGACGCGCAGCGGCCGCGCTCCACGCACCACGACGAGATGCTGTTCATCATCCAGCACCAGACCTCGGAGCTCTGGATGAAGCTGCTGGTACACGAGCTTGC
This sequence comes from Betaproteobacteria bacterium, assembly GCA_009377585.1. Classification (NCBI taxonomy): domain Bacteria; kingdom Pseudomonadati; phylum Pseudomonadota; class Betaproteobacteria; species Betaproteobacteria bacterium. The sequence continues at coordinate 6,659 of WHTS01000196.1, read as the reverse complement.
CGCGGCGATCGCGCATGTGCGTGCCGACGAGTTGGCGCCCTGCTCCAAGATCCTCGCGCGCGCCAAGCAGGTGCAGCGGCAGCTATTCGAGCAGTGGGCGGTGCTGGAAACCCTGACGCCTTCGGAATACGCGCAGTTTCGCGATGTGCTCGGACCCGCGTCCGGACTGCAGTCGCACCAGTTCCGCGCGATCGAGTTCATGCTCGGCAACAAGCAGGCAGCGCGACTGGACCCAGCCCTACCAGCGCCACGACGGCGTGGTGCAGGTCTTCAAGACCGTATACGAGGATCCGGAGCGCCACTGGCATGAGTACGACATGTGCGAGAAGCTCGTGGACCTGGAGGAGAACTTCCAGCTCTGGCGCTTCCGCCACGTGAAGACCGTGGAGCGCGTAATCGGCTTCAAGCGCGGCACCGGCGGCACCGCGGGTGTGGCCTTTCTGAGGAAGTCGCTGGAGACGCCGTTGTTCCCGGAGCTCCTGGACGTGCGCACCGAGATCGGCAGGAGGTGACGGCGGCGAGATGGGCGTGTTTCAGCGATACGCTGGCAAGGGCTCTGCCATTGGTGAGCAGATTCCTTTCGGCTTGACGCCGATAGTGATTCAGTGATTCAGTCGACCCACCCAACCTCTATTCGGCGGCGAGGCAATTGATGACACAGCCTGAACTGACGATCAGGAACATCCGTGCCGTCGGAGTGAAAGTGCCGATGACATACGTGCTGGGCACCAGCGCGCAAACCGTGCGCGAGGCGCCGCTGCTGCTCGTCGATCTCGAAACCGAGGAAGGCGTGACCGGGCACGCCTACCAGTTCTGCTACCTGCCGGCAGCCGCCCCGGCCGTGGCGATCCTGCTCGATGAAGTCTCTCGTACGGTCAAAGGCGATCGCGTGGATCCCGCTGCGGTGTGGCTCAAATTGAACAAGCGGTTCATGCTGATCGGTGTCCAGGGCATCGTGCGTATGGCGATGGCCATGCTCGACGTGGCCTGTTGGGATGCCGTGGCGAGGGCGGCCGCGATGCCGCTCGCGACCCTGCTCGGCGGCGCATCTGCGCCGGTGCCTGCATACAACAGCTGCGGCCTCGGCTTGATGGAAGCCGGCGCCGTTGCGGACGAAGCGCAGAAACTTCTGGCCGGGGGCTTTCGAGCGCTGAAATTGCGCCTGGGCTATGCCACGCTGGAAGCCGATCTGGCCGCGGTGCGCGCCGTGCGCGCGCGCATTCCTGCCGATGTCGCCGTGCTGGTCGATTACAACCAGGCCTTGAGTGTGCAGGAAGCGATCCGCCGCGGGCGGGCGCTCGATGGCGAAGGAATCGAGTGGATCGAGGAGCCGATTCGGCACGACGACTTTGCCGGCTGCGCCGAGATTACCCGCGCAGTCGCAACGCCGGTGCAGCTCGGGGAGAATTTCTCCCAGGTTCACGACATGGAAAGAGCGCTGACGGCGCGGGCATGCGATCTGGTGATGCCCGACCTGGAGCGCATCGGCGGCATCAGCGGATGGCTGCGGGCGAGCGATCTGGCGCGCAGGCATCGGATGAAAATGTCATCGCACCTGTATCCGGAGGTCAGTGCGCATCTGCTTGCGGTCACACCGACGGCGCACTGGCTGGAATACGTCGATTGGGCGAACGCAGTGCTCGCCGAGCCCTTGCGTATCGATGACGGCTACGCGGTCGTCTCCGACCGCCCGGGGAATGGGCTTGAATGGGATCCGGATGCCGTGCGCAGGTACCGAATGAGCTGACGGGCGGGCGTTAGCTCGAACAGAGCGGCATCCGCGCGCGCATCGTCGGCGATGGGATGGCCGAGCAGCAACTCGGCTTCGGGAATGTTCGGTGTGATAATCGTAGCCATCGGGATCGGTTCGGCGCATTTATCCGCCAGGCAAAGATCCAAGCGCAGTAGAGAGCGCATCGACCGAGTTACGATCGCTCGATTGGCTTCAGAGCGGACCTCGCCGCCATCCGGCGTCGGAATCAAGGAGGAGAAGGAAATGACCTACCGCAACGTCCGCGCAGCGGCTGGCTGCGTTCTGGCCGCCTGCGCCTGCGCCGCAGCGGCGCAAACTTATCCAGCGAAACCGCTGCGGCTCATCGTAGCAAGCTCCGCGGGGAGCAACCCCGACACCGTGGCGCGCATCGTAGCGAACGCGCTGACGCCGATCCTGGGTCAGCAGATCCTGGTGGACAACCGCGCCGGCGCCGGCGGCAACATCGGCGCCGAGGTCGCGGCGCGCGCGCCCGCCGATGGCTATACCGTGTTCTACGCACACACCAACCACAGCATCAATTCCGCGCTTTACCGCAAGTTGAACTACGACTTGCTCAAGGACTTCGTCCCCGTGAGCCTCGTCGCGGTCTCGTCCTTCGTCGCGGCCGTCCATCCATCCGTGCCGGTGAAGACGGTGCCCGAGCTGATCAAGCTCGCAAGATCACGCCCCGGCGACCTGACCTACGCGTCGGCCGGAATCGGCAGCGGAACGCATTTCGCCGCCGAGTATTTCAACGGGCTTGCAGGCGTGAAATTGCTGCACGTTGCCTACAAGGGTGGCGGCCCCGCGGTTGCCGCCGCCGTTTCCGGGGAGACGGCCATCTACTTCGTGCCCATCGCGGTCGGCCTGCCCCACTTTCGCAGCGGGAAGCTGCGCGCGTTGGGCGTATCGATGCCGAAGCGCGTGGCCGACCTGCCCGATGTTCCCGCCATCGCCGAAACGCTACCCGGCTACGAGATGTACTCGTGGGCAGGGATCATGCTGCCCGCGGGCGCGCCGCAGTCGGCGATCGACACGCTCGGCAAGGCGGTCGTCTCCGCGCTCGCCAATGCCGACACCGCGAGGCGGCTGAAAGACCTTGCCGTCGTTCCCGTCGGCAGCGGACCGGCACAGCTCACCGAACACTGCCGCAAGGAGATCGACAAATTCTCGAAAATCATCCGCTCAATCGGCCTGCCGCAGCAATGAGCGTTGCGACTGCCGCGTAGCACTCGTTGCTCACGCCTGCGAGCGCTGCGGATAACTCGCGACAGCTGGCGGTGCCGGTCCGCCCCGACTCGGCTGCTATCGAGCGTTCCCTATTCCATGACACGCTCGTCCCTCACCCCCAACCCCTCTCCCGGGGGGAGAGGGGAGCGTCGCGTCCGTATTGGACTGTCGTCCAATACGGAACGATCAATAGAATGCCGTCGAGCCTAGATCTGGTCGAATACGGAAAGCCGCATGATCCACATCGAACCCGGGCTGTACCTGCGCCACGAGCCCGCCGCCGCACCGGTGCCGCTGCTCGTCGATGTATCGCGCAGCGGCCGAGAATATCCACCGCACTACCGCACACCGCTCCCCTTCACGACCGTGCACGACAACGTCTCGATGTACGTGGATGAACTGTGGGCAGGCGCGCCGGCAGTCGGCGGCACGCTGCTCTACTGCATGTTTCCGAACACCTGGATCGACGTCAACCGCAACGAATCCGACATGGACCCTGCGGTCGTCGACGGAACATGGCCGCTGGAGCTGCGGCCCACGAAGCGAACGCTCGAGGGCCTCGGTCTAATCAAGACGAAGTCCCGATTCGGAGAATCGTTCCAGGAGCGTAGCCTCACCGTGGCGGAAATCGAGGAGCGGCTGAATCTCTACTACCGACCCTATCACGCCGAGTTGCAGCGCATTGCGGATGCGCTGCACGCGCGCTTCGGTGTGCTGCGGCAGATCTCCTGCCACTGCATGTCCGCGCTCGGCGCGCCCACACATCCCGACGCCGGCAAGCCGCGCGCAGACTTCTGCGTGAGCGACTTGAAGGGAAAAACCGCCTCGAAGGAAGCGATCGCGCTGGTCGTCGATACGCTGCGCGGCTACGGCTACAGCGTATCGGTGAACGAGCCCTACATCGGCAACGAGCTGATCGCGCGCCACGGAAACTCCGCGCGCGGCATCGACTCGATCCAGGTCGAAATCAACAAGAAACTCTTCATGGACGCAAAGACGTTCCGCAAGACGGCAGGCTTTGCGAAGCTAAAGGCCGACCTCGACCGCCTGCTCGGCGTGGTGGCCGAGGACAGCACACGAGGCGCCGCGGGCCGCGGTTAGCCTCGCGTTCCTAATTCGCCGTCGCGCCTGAAGCCTTCACGACCCTGGCCCATTTCTCGACGTCGCGCGCGATCACTTTAGCGAACTCCGCGGGGCTCAGCGTGTAGGCTTCCGCGCCCTGCTTGAGCAGCAGCGCGCGCACCTCGGGCGATTCCAGAACCTTCACGATGTCGGCGTTCAATTGCCCGATGATCTCCTGCGGCGTGCCCGCCGGCGCGAACACGCCGTACCACGCAACCGCCTCGTAGCCCGGCAGCCCCGACTCGGCGACGGTCGGAAACTCCTTCGCGGTCGGAAAGCGCTTCGCGCTCGTCACGGCGAGCCCGCGCAGCTTGCCGCTCGCGACCAGCGGCAGCGATGACACGATGGTCGCGAAGGAGGAAGCCACCTCGCCCGACATAACCGCCGGCATCGCCTGCGCACCGCCCTTGAACGGCACGTGCAGCATCTCGACTTTCGCCATGCTGGTGAAGAGCGCACCGCTGAGATACAGGAAGTTGCCGGACGACGCGTACGAGAGCTGGCCCGGGCGCGCCCGCGCGAGCGCGATCATCTCCTTCACGTTGCGGATCGGCACCGAGGGATGCACGACGATCATGTTGGGCAGCAGTGCTGCCGGCGTGACGGCGACGAAGTCCCGGATCGGATGGTAGGAAGGCTTCGCGTAGAGACTCGCGTTGATCGCGTGCGTGCCGGTCGTGCCCATGATGAGCGTGTAGCCGTCCGGTGCGGCGCGCGCGGCAACTTCCGAGCCGACGACACCGCCGGCACCGGCACGGTTGTCGACCAGTGCGACCTGGCGCTTGTACTGCTCGTTCAGCTTCTGCGCGAGGAGGCGCGTCACGACATCGGTCGCGCCGCCAGGCGGGAACGGCACGATGAACCGCACCGTTTTTTCCGGGTAGGCGTCGGCCGCGACGGCGGGATGGGCGGCGCAAAACGCCGCGGCGGCGATCAGCATGCGGTGAAGTGCGCGGGCCTGCATCATGGTCTCCTCGATATCTCCGGGCGATGAAGCCCTCAAGATAGCATTGCTCGAACAGAACCTTCGGCGACATCGAGCGTTTGACGGTTGACCGGCCGGCCAATACAGTGGCGGCTGGCGAGGTGCTTTCGATCTCCCGATGCGCAGCTTGGATGACACAGGCGGCAACGGGAGCCACGAGGAGAAGTGGTATGAAGCAAGGCATCCGCATCTACGACACCGACACGCATATCGACCCCGGCGCCGACGTGCTCGAGAAATACGTCGATCCCGCCTTCCGGCCGCGCCTCGACGATCTGGCACCCTACCGGATCGCCACCAAATCTCGCAGTGACGACGGCAGCATCCGGCACACGTATCGGTTCGCCCGCAAGGCATACGAGCGCACGCTGGGCGAAGCCGAGTCGCGTCCCGGATCGGGCGATGCACGCGAATGGCGCGGCGAACGGCGGCCGCGTCCCGGCGTCGTCGATGACCGCTCGGACAACCGCGTGCTCGATATGGATGCCGAAGGCTCGGACGTCCATTTCCTCGTTCCCTCCGTCTGGACGAGCGTCGTCGGGCTGACCGACGTGTCGCTCGAAGTCGGGTTGATTCGCGCCTACCATCGACACATGCAGGAGTTTTGCGCGCCGTTCCCGGACCGGCTCAAGGGCCCGATCGTGGCCTCGACACGCAACGTCGCCGAGGCAGTGCGGGAGATCCGCGCCTGGGGCAAATCGAAATGGGCGGTCGCGGTTCAGCCGTTGCTCGACAACGACCGTCCGGTCGATCACCCCGACCTGGAACCGATCTGGGAGGCGGCCGAAGCGCACGATCTTGCAATCGTGCATCACAGCTTCGCCTGGACGCCGCCCTATTTCCCCGGCTACCGCGACATGTGGGACAACGTCTATATCGCGCGGCTATGTTCGCATCCATGGGGAGCGATGCGCCTGATGGCCGGATTCCTCGCCGGCGGCATACTCGATCGTCACCCCGGCCTGCGCCTCGCGGTGCTCGAATGCGGCTTCGGCTGGCTGCCGTTCTGGGTGCGGCGCATGGACGAGCAAGTGAGTTACGTCGGACGCACGGCCAAGCTCAAGCACCTGCCGAGCGAGCATTTCGCCGCGGGGCGGGTGTTCTGCAACATCGAGGTGCACGAGCACGAACCGATGTTCAACATGGTGACCGGCGCGCTCGGCGACGGCGTGTTGATGTTCGGTTCGGACTACCCGCATCACGAATCCTGGTTCCCCCACTCGATCGACAAGGTCCTCGAGTGGTCGAGCCTGGGCGGGGAGATCCGGCGCAAGCTCTTCTGGGAGAACGCGACCCGCTGCTTCAAGCAAACCTAGGCTGCTCGAGTGCGCCCGAAGTGACATCGCAGGGCGGTCATCGATCCTGGAGGCGGGCCGCTACTTGGGTCGCAGGCCGAGATCGCGGGTCAAGCTGGCAAGCACCGCGATCTGGCCGCGCAGGATCGTGTCGTATTCATCGGGTGAGGTCGGCGCGATCACGTAGCTGATGGTCGCGAGGCGCTTCTTGACATCAGGCAGATCGAGGATACGCGCGAGCTCCTTGCTGACTTGATCGCGAATGGCGCGCGGC
>WHTS01000195.1 GCA_009377585.1 Betaproteobacteria bacterium | reverse complement strand
GTTGCGCAAGGAGCGCCCGCGATGCATCAGCGAGCAACAGAAGCAGAAGCAGAAGCTTCTTTCCTTGGGTGCCGATGTTCGCCGCTTGTGGGATCATTCGCAGAGCACGCCGGAGTGGAAGAAGCGCATCCTGCGCACTGTTCTCACAGAAATCGTTGTTACCGCTGACGAGGGGGGAGGTGCAGCTTCTCCTGCATTGGCGGGGCGGTGACCACACGCAATTGCGTTTCAAGAAAGTGCGGGTTGGGCAGCATCGCGTGGTCACCGACGCAAACACCGTCGAACTGATCCGGAGCAAGGGCTGAAGCCGCTTTCCGCAGACGCGGTCGGAAGCCTCCCAGAGCACGATCAGGGCCGCGCGTACCGCCTCGTCGTAAAGCGGTGCGCGTGATCGCTTCTGAGGCCGCTTGTGAACCGCAGGCGCGTTCAACACGCGTATAGCGGACTTCTCGTGATAGCCGGTAGTCGCAATAAACTCGTCGAGGATCCTCCGCTTGTCCACGCCAGAGGCCGATTGATACCGGCTACGAACGGCGTCTGCGAGCTCTCGCCTTGCCTCACGGTCCAGTCTTGTGTCCATGACCCTTCCCCTCGAGATGGGAGTGGTATGGTCACACGCGCGCGCGCCGGTAACAGATCACGTGAGGCAACGGCTACACCGGGGTAACAATTGGGGTGAGGCATCCTCCTGCCGGCGTTGGAGCGCAATGGTCACCTCAAACTTCAGGATCAGATTCGCGACAAACTTTTCGATATGAGCGCGGCGACCGTTGATCGGCTGCTTCGCATTCCACGGAGCACGTCGCGATCGAAGAGACCCCGGCGCGTCGAGCCCGCACCGCGACGAAGAGTGCGGATGCGCACCTTCGCAGATTGGAACGAGCCGCTGCCCGGGTGCATGGAAATGGATCTGGTCGCGCACTGCGGAACGGTGAATCGCGGGAGCTACGTCCACAGCCTCGTGCTCACCGACATTGCGTCTGGGTGGACCGAGTGCGCACCCCTGGTCGTACGCGAGGGCGGGCTCGTAGTCGAGACGATCGAGCGTGTTCGGCTCGGCTTGCCCTTCGGCCTTCGCGCGCTGGATGTCGATAACGGCAGTGAATTCGTCAACGACAAGCTGATCGACTACTGCTTGAGCCACGGGATCGAGCTCACACGCTCCCGGCCCTATTGTAAGAACGATCAAGCCTGGGTGGAGCAGAAGAACGGTGCGATCGTCCGCAAGCTGCTCGGCTATCGACGCTTCGAGGGACTGGCGGCTGCGCGGGCGATCTCTCGTCTATACGGCGCGTCTCGTCTCTTCGTGAACTTCTTCCAGCCATCGTTCAAGCTGGCGGCGAAACATCGTGACGGCGCGAAAGTGTCGAAGCGCTATCATCCTCCGCAGACACCATGCGAGCGACTCTTGCAGGCGGACTCCATCGCGCTCGACGCGAAGGAGGCGCTGAAGCAGATCGAGGGCCAGCTCGATCCTTTGAAGCTGCTCGAGGAGATCCGGGCCGTGCAGGCGTATCTGGCCGCCTTGGCCGATGGCGAGCCACCGCCGGCGCCTTCAGTTGATGCGCCCGACCTAGGATCGTTCATAGCGAGTCTGTCCAGTGCGTGGCGCGCCGGCGAAATCAGACCCACCTTCTCGATCGAGGCGAAGCCGCGATACCTCCGTGGTCTACAAAAAGCCGTTAAGGCGCACGTGCCCGCAACTGAACCATGCCCCGCACATCGAACTACACCCATTCCGGTATCTCCGCCGCCTTGCATTCCGGCAAGGCTACTGCCCGTCTATGCCGGCAAAGGCAACGCCAAGCTACACGCGGTGCGCATGGCTTGGCCGGTCGTCTGTCGTCGACTGGAAGGGCTTCCCAACATCAGCGCGACCCAACTCTTCGAAGAGATCAGCATCCGATTCCCTGGCCGATTCACCCGGGCCCAGTACAAAACTCTTCTCCGACGCGTGAACCGATGGCGCGAGGACGCAAGGGCTCGTGGTGTCGTCATCGGAGCTAAGACCTACCGGCTATCGGACAAGCCGCGTGGCCGCCGTCCTAGAATATTCGAGGAGCATTGGCCGGAGATGACCGCCTGGCTCGAATCGCACCCCGACCAAACGGCCCTTGAGCTGCTCATCGAGTTCCAGGCCCGATACCCGGGCCGATACACGCAACACCAGCTAAACACGCTGCAGAGATATGTGCGCAAGTGGCGGCATCAAGAGATCCAGCGTCTGATCTGTGATGTCGGCACCGGCTCACCAGCCGGTAACCATTCTTGTGAGGCAACCGGTAACAAAGTTGCGTGAGGCAACACGACAGGCAGCCTTACATGCATCGGATGGAATGGGTCGATCACGCGGTGGTTCTCAAGGGCAGAGCACGGTGGTGATCTAGAAACAGGACGTTGCGCTGAAGACCGATGATGCCGCGATCCAGCGCGACAGCAACCACGCGTGCAGCGATCTCTCCGGAAATCCGGTACGCCCGCACTACGTTATGATCGATGGAAGATCGATTCCGGGCCTGGCTCAGTACTCGGGCACGGAACTCAGCCAAGATCAGGACGCGCTGGCGCACTGCGGCATCACCAAACAATACGAGGAGGCGCAATTGAACAAGTTCTTCGCTCCGTCGCATCTGGCTGCCGGGTTGATTGTCATTGGCGGCGCGGCCACGGCGTGGCCGGCGGTTGGCGAAGACTATCCGACGAAGCCAATCCGCCTGATTTTGCCGTTCCCGCCGGGCGGGCCTGTCGACACTTTCGCGCGTGTGCTGGCGCCGAGGTTGACTGCGAGCTTCGGGCAACAGGTTGTACTCGACAATCGGCCGGGCGCGAGCGGTCGGATCGCGATTGAGGGCGGCATACGGGCGGCGCCGGACGGATACACGATGCTGATGGTGTCCAGCAGCTACGCCGGTACCGCTGCCACGCGCAAGCTCAACTACGATCCAGTGAACGACATGGCGCCCGTCGCGCTGCTCACCGTATCGCCGCAGCTGATGGTCGTCAATCCCACCGTACCCGCGGCGAACGTGCGCGAGCTGATCGACTACGCGAAGACCAATCCAGGCAAACTTAATTTCGGCTCGTCCGGCACAGGAGGCAGCATCCACCTTGCGCTCGAGCTCTTCAGCCAGATGGCCGGCATTCGGATGACACATGTGCCGTACAAGGGGCAGGGGCCGGCGATAAATGAGGTCGTCGGCGGGCAAATCCAGCTGATGAGCGGCAGCCCGCTGGTGATCTACCCGCACGTGAAGTCGAAGCGCCTGCGCGCATTGGGCGTCTCGAGTGCAAAGCGCGCGAAGGCGATGCCTGACATTCCCGCGATCGCCGAAACCGTGCCGGGATACGAGACGTTGAGCTGGCAGGCGATCCTCGGGCCAAAACTGCTGCCGAACTCGCTCATAAGCCGCTGGAATGCGGAACTGAACCGCATTCTAGAGACGCCCGATCTGACCGCACGCTTGGCCGGGGACGGCGTCGAAGTGGCTGGCGGCCCACCTAAGCGGTTCCTAGATCAGCTGCGAAGCGACGTCATGAAGTGGAAGGCGGTCGTGAAGACTGCAGGGATCAAGGTGGCTGACTGATGCATGCCGAACATAGCCCTGGGTGGAACGCGAGCGACGCGCGTTGATTCAAGGTCGTGCAGGTTGATAGGCGTTTTGACGATGACCTTGGAGACGAGCGGCCGCATTTGGCCGGGTGTACTCGCTCGACATGATGCCAGAAAGCGGCCGCACGTTGTGGCCCGTGCGGCCGCCAGCAGGCGCTGCTAGATTTCGGTTTGCTCGGAGATCTCCAGCGCGTCATCCACCTCGATTCCGAGATACCGGACGGTACGTTCCAACTTATGTCCCGCGGGACATAGGCTTGACTATCTCCCGCGCCGGACTATGTCCCGTGACAGACGAGGCCATCAATATTCGGCCACGCATTTCGCGGGACATAGGCGGCTGCACTACAAGCCCTTGAGGAACGCGAGCAGCCGGTCGTTGGGCTTGTAGCGGCCAAGCTTGCCCTCCGGAGACGTCCCACCAATCGCGCGCACCCGAGCATCAGCACTCTCGTAGGAAAGCTCCATGATGTTCTCCTTGCGGGCGGAATTCCCCGGCAAGGAAGATTGCAATGTCCAGCGAAATCGCTGAGCGCCCTCGGTAGATCAACCCGTCAGGCATGTACAGGACATAGTCCGGCGCGGGAGATAGTCCAACTTGGTATGACCAAGCAACAGCTGAACGGCGCGCAGGTTCTTTGTGCGCTTGTAGATCAGGGTCGCCTTGGTTCGCCGCATCGAGTGCGTCCCGTAGGCCGACGAATCGAGGCCAGCGGCTTCAATCCAGCGATGGACGATCCTCGCGTATTGGCGGGTCGAAACATGGGGAGAGCTCCGCACCCTGCTCGGGAAGAGGTATTGGTCCCCCCGAAGCTGAGCCTTCTCCAACCAGACGCCAACAGCCGTTCTGGTCGACTCCGTCAGCTCGAACTGCACCGACCGCTGCGTTTTCCTCTGGATCACCATGGCTCGCGGGAGTATGCGGTTCCCAAGCGTGACGTCACCTACTCGAAGTCTGACAAGGTCGCAGCCGCGAAGCTTGCTGTCGATAGCCAGGTTGAACATGGCGAGATCGCGGACGGCATGCGCATTCTGTAGGTGGATTCGGATAGCCCAGATGTCCTTCGGTTTGAGAGGTGGCTTCTGGCCGACGAGCTTGCCCTTGTTCCAGGCGCCACATTTCTCGATAGCTTCCATCACAGGCTCCTTGGTCGTTGATCGGAGCCCTATTCTTGGGCAGGGACCGGAACGGCTGCTATCGGCAGGATGCTCGATGAGTACTATCGGCCAATTCCAGAGCGTCGCGGTGGCCTCCGGCAGTGACTGCGCTTCGGCCAGTGCAGCCAGCGAGTCAACGTCGCATGAATGACCGTTGACTGCCGGTCAACGTAACTCGACAACGGCGCAGCGCAAATCACTGCCTCCGACGCTATTCCAATGACAATTGGTGCGCAGTCGAAGCTCGCCAAAGAATGGTGGGCGACCAAGTTCGGCAGAGGCACCGGGTGCCTTGGTGGAAGCACCACTAAAAAAGTTCTAGGCACGATCCCGCCTGTTACTGAGTCCGTTCGTGCGTGCGCCGCCGGAGCCGATTCGAGAGCACATCGCGGGTGTGCAGCGAGCTTGCCTGGGCTTCCTGCTATCCTTCACGCCACCGCGCTCCCCCCGGAGGTCCACCGTGAAGTTCGGCGTCCATCTGCCAACCGTTCGCCTCAACGATCCTGACCCCCTGGCCATGCTCACCGAATTCGTCTCCGAATCCGATGCCATGGGTTACGAATACCTCGCTGTAAACGACCACTTCTTCAACGTGCTCGATCCGGTGACATCTCTCGCAGCGGTCGCGGGTGCCACGAAGCACATGCGATTCATCCCGGCTGGTCTGCTTCCCATCCACCGTGGCCTCGTCCCCACTGCAAAGATGTTCGTCACCCTCGACCTCTTCACTGGCGGACGCATGATCGCCGGACTCGCCGCGGGTTCCTCGAATGTCGAATACACCATCAATAATTTCGACCCGGCCGAGCGCTGGCACCGCTTCGACGAGATTGCCGTGGCACTTCGCTCGCTCCTTCAGCCGGGCGCCCCGGCCTTCAAGGGCAAGTACTACAACACCGAAGGTCTGGACCTCGGTGTCATGTCCCGACGCCCGGAAGGCATTCCCATCTGGATCGCCGCCTGGGGTAGTAACGCCGGCCTTCGCCGCGCCGCCCGCTTTGGCGATGGCTGGCTCTCCTCCGCCCTCCAGCTCACCCCCGAATCGCTGCGAGAGACGAAGGCGAGGCTCAACCAGTACCTGGTCGCCGAGGGCAAGGATCCCGCAATCTTTCCGAACGGCCTCTGCACCTGGCAGTTCTACGTCAGCAAGGATCAGAGCCGCCTCGACGCCATGAATGCGCGTCGGGAGAACCTCTTTCGGAACCGGCCACGGGCCGCCGGCGAACGTCACGAGCTGCATGGAATGGGGCCGATCATCGGCACACCGGAACAAGTTGCCGAAGTCGTCTCAGCGCTGGAGGAGGCAGGCTCCGATGCCCTCTACATTCGTCCGCTCGACGACCACCTCAAGCAGGTCCAGCGCTTTATGAGCGACGTCGTTCCCCTGGTCCGCAAGGCGGCAGCGGCTCACGCAAACGGGGACAGGCCTTGAACGCATGCAATGCGTGATAGCAAGACCTGACCCGTTCGCGCTCGCTCTCGCTCTCCCGGGACTGGCCTCGGCAAGTCACTGAAGCCGAAACCCTCGTGTAAGCCGATGCAGGATGCTGCGTTGTGGTCCCGATTCCTTGGCAGCGCTCTTGATCAGCGCAGCCACGTCATCGGGGCGTGACACGTAAAGAAGGGTTGATACATCGAGAACTTTTGAAGCACGACCGCGCCATGTCGGGCACCGGCGTGCCGGAACTACTTTTCGGCCAGGCCGAGCGACTGCACGAGCTTGGTCCACTTGTCGAGTTCGCTCTGCATGAACGCCGTCAGCTGCTCCGGCGTGCTGCCTACCGGCTCGACGCCGAGGGCCAGAAGCTTTTCGCGCAGGTCCGGGAGCGCCACCGCCTTCGCGATGGCACCGCTCAGGCGATTGACGATCGCCGTCGGCGTTCCGCTCGGCGCGAGCATCGAGTAGGACGCATTGACGTCGAACCCCGGATACGCCTGCTCGGCGACCGTCGGCACGTCCGGAAGCGTGCTCATGCGCTTCGGCGTACTCACGGCCAGGAGACGCAAGCGTCCGGCGCGCACTTGTGGCATGGCGACCGGGGCGCCGATGAAGCAAAACTCGACCTGCCCCGAAATGACGTCGTTGAGCGCCTGACCGCCGCCCTTGTAGGGCACGTGAACGATGTTCACGCCGGCTCTGGATTTCAATAATTCGCCGGCCAGATGCATCGGGCCGCCGAAACCGGAGGACGCGAAGTTCATCTG
>WHTS01000194.1 GCA_009377585.1 Betaproteobacteria bacterium | reverse complement strand
TAATAGCTGCTGCAATTGCGCCCACGCCGCACCATAGGCGATTGGCAATCCAAAACTCGAAGCGTCTTCCCGCGCCGCCAATTGCAAGCCCAGCGAGGTGGGGAAGGTTAAGTTCTATTTTTAGGGACGCTAACAGTCGATGACCGAAGTTTTCTCGAAATACATCGTTTATGCCCTGAACCACACCTTGCAACTCTGCATGGGCCTTACTCAGGAGTCAGTAAGTGGGGCGACACATTCAGCTATGGCTACAGGAAGCAATTCTAGGGAATCTGTCGACTAAGCAAGCGACTGGTGAGTAAGCTTAGCTCGCGGAATGTCTGCCGAAGCAAGAATTTCCAGATATAAGCGATCCATGGATGCTCGAAGCTGCGATAGCTCAGCAGCTCGTCGTTGCTTGAATTCAAGAATTTCTGCTAGCTAGAGGAATATCCTCCGAAGGTACAGGAAGCGCAGAATAGAGCTCGACTTCTATTGCGCGCGCCTCTACGGTACCTTCCGGAGCGCTTGCCAGGACCGTCGAATGCTGCGCTAGCTAGAGACCATGCCCCCGGTTGTGCATTGTTACGAGCTTCCAACGCAGCCACTTGCATGATAAGCATTGCATAGCCAGCATTACCGCTGAAAGATGCGAATCGAACCGAAGATCGTTCGAGAACACCTGCAGACTGGAGAAACGCTACATCTGAATCATCCTCGACGAAGCCAATGATATTGTTATTTGGCCAATCGATCTTATCCCAGTACAAGAGATATTGGCGAAGCGATACTGGGTCAAATCCTCCGTGCAAGGAAAGAGTCTCCCCATTGAATGTGAAGCGAGGCGTGATGACAACGCCACGGATCATCTGCCGTCTCCAAGAGTGCTAACTTCTACCTCTGAACGATAAACCAACGGAATAAGCGATGGAGGCGATAAATACGCCCATAAACCGCCAAAGTTGTTTCTTTCGCCGGATGGTACACCGGGATGCAACCAGTATGTTGTCCAGTCCGGTACCGTCCGCACGCCGCCATTTTCGCCGTGCCAAACCATCCTGTTCCCGAGTCCGCGAAACCGCCTCTGCTCGACCCGATCAGGATCTCACTGCGAACCTGCCATTACAGCAAGAACACGGACCTGGCATACGTATCCTGGGTCACGGAGAGAGCTGGCCCCTTTCCAGGTCCCCGAGCGGGCACATGGCTATGAACGAATGGCTGCTCGCACGACTCGAACAGAAACAAATGAAACAAGAAGGAGTCTGCCGCGACATTCTGCGGATACCTGGCTGCGGCAGAGTGCATCGTGTTGCGTTTTCCTCCAACCCCGATAGGTGAGCCATGACCAAGCGATTCGCGAATATCCTCGAAACGATCGGCAACACGCCCGTGGTCCGGATCAACCGGCTGGCGCCGGCGCACGTGAACCTGTTCGTCAAGATCGAAGCGTTCAATCCACTCGGCTCGGTCAAGGATCGCCTCGCGATCGGTGTGATCGAGGCGGCGGAGAAGTCCGGGGCGCTGAAGCCCGGGCAGACGATAATCGAGGCGACCAGCGGCAACACCGGCATCGGGCTTGCGATGGTCTGTGCCGCCAAGGGCTATCCGCTGGTGCTCATCATGGCCGAGCCGTTCAGCGTCGAGCGGCGCAAGCTCATGCGCTTCCTGGGCGCCAAGGTCGTCATCACGCCCGCCGCCGACCGCGCGCTGGGCATGGTCCAGAAGATGGAGGAGCTGGCCGGCAAGCACGGCTGGTTCATGCCTCGCCAGTTCGAGAACGAGGCCAATGCCGATTACCACTCGCGCACGACCGCCCGCGAGATCGTCGACGATTTCGCCGGCGAGCGGCTCGACTACTGGGTGACGGGCTACGGCACCGGCGGCACCTTGAAGGGTGTCGCGCGGGTGCTCCGGAAAGAGCGGCCGGAGACGAAGATCGTCGTATGCGAGCCGGAGGATGCTCCGCTGCTGGGAAGCAAGATCGAGCAGCAGCGCAAGCCCGATGGCACGCCGGCGGCGGCGCACCCAAGCTTCAAGCCCCATCCCATGCAGGGCTGGACGCCGGACTTCATCCCGAAGCTGACCGGAGACGCCGTGGATATGAAGCTCATCGACCGCATTTTGCCGATCCCGGGCCCGGAGTCCATCCGCTGCAGCAAGGAGCTGGCGGCGAAGGAGGGCGTCTTCGTCGGCATCAGCTCCGGCGGAACGTTCGCCGGCGCTCTCAAGGTCGCGGCGCAAGCGGAGAAGGGCGCGACGATCCTGTGCATGCTGCCGGACACGGGCGAGCGCTATCTGAGCACGCCGCTGTTCGCCGATGTCCCGGCCGACATGACCGAGGAGGAGCTCGTGATTTCGCGCTCGACGCCCTCCAACCAGTTGAAGAGCTGAAGTTGTAGCATGACGATCGTCTCGCAGCGCACGGCGGTGGCGAACCAGGCGTTCGACGCCGTCAAGCATTTCTTCTTCGAATCGCGCTATGGGCAGCGGCGCGGCGATCCGTCCATTGCCGATTTCACCTTCGGCAATCCGCACGAGATGCCGCTCGACGGACTGGTCGGCGCGATTCGCGAAGCGGCGATCCCTCGCAACAAGGACTGGTTCGCCTACAAGGCAAGCGAAGAAACGCCGCAGGCTTTCCTCGCTACGGCACTCGGCGAGGAGCTCGGCGTTGCCTTCGATCCGGCGGACATTGCGTTGACCGCCGGCGCCATGGCGGCGATTGCGGTCGCCTTCCGGCTCGTTCTCGATGCCGGCGACGAAGCGATCTACTGCGAGCCGGCGTGGTTCTGCTACGAGCCGATGCTGCTCGCCGCCGGCGCCGTTGCGCGCAAGGTACCTCTGACCCAGCCGCGCTTCGATCTCGACCTCGACGCCATCGAGGCGGCGATCGGACCGCGGACGCGGCTGGTGATCGTCAATACGCCGCACAATCCCACCGGGCGGATCTACGGGCGCGATATGCTGAATGCGCTCGCGCAGCGGCTCGAACGCGCCTCGAACCGGTTCGGCCGGCGCATTCTGCTGCTCTCCGACGAGCCCTATCGGCGGCTGCGCTTCGATGGACGCGGGTTCGTCAGTCCCGCGGCCGTCTATCCGTGGACGCTGGTTGCGTACAGCTACGGCAAGGTGCTGCTTGCGCCGGGGCAACGCCTGGGCTACCTCGCGATTTCGCCGCTGATGCCCGCAGCCGAGCGCACGGCGTTGCAGGAGGCGATGTTCGGCGCGCAGATGGCGCTGGGCTGGTGTTTCCCCAACGCGGTCATGCAATACGCGCTTCCCGAGCTCGAGCGGCTGTCGATCGACGTTTCCGCGCTCGCGCGCCGCCGCGACATCTTGAGCGAGGTGCTGACCAAGGCTGGCCATGGCGTGCTGCCGCCGGAGGGCACGTTCTATCTGTGGGTGAAGTGGGCGAGCGGCGATCCGGAGCGGCAATGGAATGCGCTCGCCGACCGCGGCGTGTTCGTCATGCCGGGTGGCATCATGAATGCGCCGGCTTACTTCCGCATCAGTCTCACCGCTTCCGACGCAATGGTGGAGCGAGCGCTGCCGGCCTTTGCTGCGGTATCGTGAGGCCGGCTATCCGATGGCAGCGAGCGACTCAATAGCTGCATGTCTTTGCGATGAGCACTGCTCGTCAGGGGGGATGATCGAGCACTACCCTCCTCGTCGAGGAGGGTCGCGGTCGAAGGACGCGGGGTGGTCAAGGTTGCCGGCACAAAGCGCCGGGATGGTGTGTGTGTTTGGATACCACCCCGTCCGCGACGTTGTCGCGTCCCGTCCGTAGCGAGCACAATCTCGATGGGCGGCGCCAGGGCCAGGGTGACGAGCGCCTTGCGATCTTGGAGCGCCTTGCGACGCGGACAGCCTTGGGACCTCAGTTCACTTTGATCTTCGCTGCCCGCACCACCGCGCCGAAACGATCGCGCGCTGTCTGCTGGTGCGCGGCGAATTGCCCTGGTGTCATGAGCGGCATCACCTCGGCGGCCATGGCAGTCAGCAGCGCGTGCGTTTCCGGGGCCTGCATGACGCGGCCGATCTCACGATTGAGGCGGGTGACGATGTCCCGCGGGATGCCGCTCGGGGCGTAGACGCCGGATGTCCATGTAATGACCACGTCTGTGCCCGCCTCGGCCATGGTCGGCACGTCGGGAAAGAGCGGTGAGCGAGTGGTCCTCGGAACGCCGAGCAGCCGCACTTTTCCGCTCTTGATATGCGGAATTGCAGCGCCGAGATCGAAGGTGCAGTCGACCTGTCCGCCAAGCAGGTCGACCAGCACCTGTTGCGACCCTTTGTAAGGCACGTGGGTCACCCGAAACTTGGCGGTCTGCATCATCATTTCGGTTGCGATGTGCTGCAGGGTACCGTGCCCGGCGGAGCCGTAGTTGAGCTTGTCCGGATTGGCGCGGGCGTAGGCGACAAAGTCAGCGAGCGTTTTCACCGGAAGGTTCGCGCACACGATGAAAAAGAGCGCCGCTTGCGCCGTGGGCGCGATCGGCAGCAGATCCTTGGCGACATCGATGGGCATCTTGTACAGGTGCGGACTGACGACGATGCCGGAATCGCCCGAGTGGAGCAGGGTATAGCCGTCCGGCGCCGCTCTGGCGGCTGCCTCGAGGCCGATGATGCCGCCCGCCCCCGGGCGATTGTCCACAACGATCGGTTGGCCAAGGATCTCGCTCAGCTTCGTCGCCATCGAACGCCCGGTCAGGTCGGTCGAGCCTCCGGCTGACGCGGGGATGATCAAACGAATCGGCTTGGTCGGCCAGGCTTGCGCCCACGGCGGCGCGATAGTGCACGCGATCACAAACGCGATCACGTAACGACTTACAAGGAAGGCGCGATCAGCGCTGCAGAGGGGTCGAGCGCGCGCTGGCGCGACGGCCGGCCGCTGTCGCCGATCGACGGCATGCCGGTAGCGATCAAGGACATCATCGAGACTGCCGACATGCCCACCGGCCAGGGCTCGCTCCTGTTCGAGGGTCACAAGTCTCGCCGCGACTCGGCTAGCGTCCACGCTTTGCGCGAGGCCGGTGCGGTCATCATCGGTAAGACGACCACCACCGAATTCGCTGCTACCCACCCGTGGCACAAGACCAGGAACCCGCACGACCGAACGCGCACACCGGGCGGCTCTTCGAGTGGCTCGGCTGCCGCGGTCGGTTCCGGCATGGTGCCGGTGGGGCTGGGCACCCAGGTGGTCGGCTCCATCCTGCGGCCATCGAGCTTTTGCGGCGCCATCGGCTTCAAGCCGAGCGTCGGCGCGATCAACCGCAGCGGCTCGCACGATCACTTCAGCCAGAGCTGCCAGGGCGCGATCGGCGCGACGCTGGCCGACACATGGTTGGTGCTGCGCGCCATCGCCGACCGCGCCGGCGGCGACCCCGGCTTTGTCGGGCTCGAAGGTGATGTGAATTTCGCCGAGAGGGCGAGGCCCCGCATGGGCGTTCTCGAAACCGGCGGCTGGAGCCTCACGAGCGAAGGCGCACGCAAGGCGTTTGCCGAGGCGAAGGCGCGCTTCGCCAAGCTCGGCATCGCGCTGCAGGGGCGCGCTGAAGATCCCGGCATCGAGACAGTCGAGCAAGCGATTGCAGATGCACAGGCGCTGACGCGCGCCATCAATGCCTGGGAAGGTCGCTGGCCGCTGAACACTTACGCCGATCTGGACGCGGCGAAGCTCAGCCCGCCGGCGCGCGACCGGTTGAAAATCGCGGAATCGATGACGCAACGGCAGTACAGCGAACTGCTGTCGCGCCGCAGCGCTGCACGCATGGCCTACGCCAAGGCCGCACTCCGATACGACGCGTTCGTGACGCTTGGCGCGTGCGGCGCGGCGCCGGTGGAGTTGGGCTCGACCGGAAATCCGGCGATGAACGTTGCGGCATCGCTGCTCGGTTGCCCGGCCCTGACATTGCCGCTGCTGCAAGACGAAGGGCTGCCGCTCGGCTTGCAGCTTCTCGGGGCAACTGGCCGCGATGCAGCACTGTTCGAGGTGGCGGGGTGGGTGGCCGTCGATGCATTCGGCCGCATGGATCTGGTGGGGGCGGCGGGCTGAACGTTGGCGCGCCCGGCCGCGGCGGGGTTATCCGCCGAGCTCCACGATATAGAGTCCCGCGTTGTAGTCGGTGATGTAGACGAGGCCGTTCCGGTCGACGAAGACGTCCGCGGTCTGGATCACCCTGGCGCGATTGGGCCGGTGATCGAAGAGCCGCGCCGGCGCGGGCGGAACCAGGGCGCCGATCTCGACCGGCCGGCAGGGATCGCGGATATCGAATGCGCGCACCCCTGCGTTCTGATAGGTGGCGAAAACGATCTCCGAGCTGACAAAGCTGCCCGGCCGGTTTTCGTGCAGGTTGTGCGGGCCAAAGTGCCCGCCTTTGTTTTTGTAATCGGTCTCCGCGGGCTGTGGAAAGGTCGCGACGATTGACGGGTTGGATCGGTCCCGATTGTCGAATACCCAGATGTTCTTGACGCCGTCCTCCTGGTGGTCGAGCACCGCTTCGTCGAGGACCACCAGCAGGTCGCGGTCGGGCAAGGGCAGGCAGTTGTGCGTGCCGCCTCCGAATGGCGGTGCGCCGTCGCGGTGCGCGATCAGCTTCGGCTGCGCGCGGTCGGCGACGTCGATCACGACCATGCCGGCGTCGCGCCAGGCGGCATAGGCCGTGTCGTCGTGGACGATGGCGTGGTGCAGGCCGTAGCGGCTGTGGAGGGGCCAGCTCGGCGATTCGCCGGCAGCCTGGTTCATTCCCGGCAGCCCGTAGCGGCCCGCTTCCTGGGGCTGCGCAGGGTCGGTCATGTCGATCGTGATCAGAATGTAGTCGGTGTAACCGTCGATCAGCGCCGACGCGTACGCCCAACGTCCCCCGGTATACCAGATGCGGTGAATGCCGCCGCCCGCCACCGGCATGAAACCGACAAGGATCGGCTCGGCCGGGCGGGAAATGTCGTAGACCGCCATGCCCGCCGTCCAGTCGCGCGTGGCCTGCGGCCTGGCTTCCGCCGTGCCGACCACTTTCCCGAGCTGTCCCTTGTAATACGCG
The DNA here is from genome assembly GCA_009377585.1 of Betaproteobacteria bacterium. NCBI lineage: Bacteria > Pseudomonadati > Pseudomonadota > Betaproteobacteria > Betaproteobacteria bacterium. The sequence continues at coordinate 53 of WHTS01000194.1, read as the reverse complement.
TGCTCGTCGGCAAATTCCGCCGCAGCGAACATGTCCTTGGCATTGATCACCAG
>WHTS01000193.1 GCA_009377585.1 Betaproteobacteria bacterium | reverse complement strand
CGATACTGCGGACCGCCGACGACCACGAGGACCCCACGCCGCAGCGGACGCGGCGGACGAGCGATCACTCCGATCAGCGTCTCCCCTTCGCAATCGAAGGTTACGCCCTGCTCGCGGTATCCTGTTTCCATCCTTCACTGCTCGCCCGTGTCGTCGCCTCGAGCAGCGCTGGACAATCGACGATTTCAACTGTCGTCCAGAACGGCTCCCCCGTCACCACCTCATACCGCACCCGCATGCCGGCATGCTGCCATTGCTCGACGACGCGGGCGGAAGCCGGAGCGACCGAGCCGGCTTCGGGCACGACTTCGAACCAGTCGACAGCTAGGCCGGAAGGCGGGATGTCCGCCAGACGCAGCGCGTTCATTTCGCTCGCCAGCGTCGAATTGATCTCGTACCCGGCGACTTCCAGCGTCTCGCCCGCCGCCAGCCGCTTGCGCAGCGCACCTGCCCCACCGCCCGCGGTGCCCGAAGCGAGCATGTCGCCGGCAACGCTGATGCGCAGGAACTGGGTCAAGTGCGTGTCTCCGCTGGCCACCGGCTGCCACAGCACCAGGCCGTCGATATCGTTGCCGTAGGTACTCACCCAGTGCGACGCGACAAGCGCACCGAAGCGCAACCCCCAGACACGCAGCGGCCCGTAACCTCTGCCCAGCATCCAGTCTGCTGCGACTTGCAGATCCCGGCACCAGCCCGAAACGGTTGCGTCTCGCAGTTCACCGCCGCTATCCCCGCAGCCGAGCAGATCCATTTGCAGCACCGCATAGCCCGTCTGCGCGAACCGCCGTGCTTGAGCCGCGGCCATCCTGCGAGCCTTGTTCATCTCCTCGGCGAATGGATGCACATAGAGAATGCCCCCTCGCAGCGCAACGCCGGAGGGAGGCAGATGAAGCAGGCAGAAGCGCGCTCCGGGCTCGACCGACAGGTAGAACGGCTCTAGCTGCCCGTGCCGATCGGCCACGTTCAATTCGCCATCTTCTGCTCGACGAAGGCCGCGAGACTTCCCAGAGTTTCGAAGGTCTCGGCGCCGATTTCGTCGTCCTCGACGCTGATTTCGAACTGCTCCTCCAGCGCGGTTATCAGGGACACGACCGCCATTGAATCGAGTTCGGGTATCGCACCCAGCAATGGCGTGGCCGAGCTCATCGAGCCCCCTCGAGCGCCGAGTTGCAAAGTCGTTGCCACGATGCGCCTTACATCATCGATCACCAAAGTCATCACCCTTCCAGTCAGAAAACGTTGCTATTCGGCACGAAGGTCGATGGTCGGTCGCGAGCTCGTGCCCAATGCCAGGTGCGCATAGGGCTTCACGGTGGCGAGCATCAATTGAACACGGCCTGCACACAGGAAGGCGGCGGTGGCGAGCCGTACCAGCCCCAGGCGTCGATGCGCTGCGAGTGAACCGGCATTGAATGCCGAAATACGGCTTATCGACCAGACCACGCCGAGCCTTGACAGCAGTTGGTTCGCCTCGTCCCAGAGCCGACCGAATGCGAATCCGAGCCGAGCCGAAGGTTCGACGAATACGTCGAAATCCCACGAGGCCGCCCCGTCCGGGCGGGGCACGAAGCGGCATCGGACCTCATCCTCTTCGTACGGTCCCACCAGGAACCAAAGGAAGCCCACGAACTTGCCGTCGGCACTTGCCATGAGGCAACGCGCGCCTTGACGAAAGCGCCCTTCGATGACTTCGCGTGGACGCTCCACGGGCAACGACAAGGCCTCGTCGAGACCGATTTCACGCACCACGATGCCGCGGCCACGTCGTGGAGGCAAGGCCGGTTGGCCGCTGACAGGCTGAGCCACGAGGTAGTACGCATGCAAACGAATTCGGCCCGCGCTCACAACCGCCAGCAGCCGCGACAAAGCATACAAGAATCCCCCTGCCCAGCCGAGTTCCCGCAAACTTGTCAGCATAGCGAACGCACTGTTTCCTGAGTACTTCAAGCCGGGGCGCCATCGGGCCGTTTATACTCGCGGCCGCAATTGCCTGCGTTGCTTCGCATCGCATTGTTCATGGAGCCCGGCAACAGCACGTACGAGCGCATTTGCCCGCATGCCGCGGATCCCGGTCGCTGGCTTCGTGCCCTGATCGTCGGAGCACCGAGCACCGGCACGATTTCTGCAACCGCGTAGGCGCCGCTTGATGCAAGGCCTGTGCCAATCACCCGTTCGGAGCACCTCCATCCGATGAACCACCTGCTGCACGAATTGATCTTCGATTCGGCGATGCGAACGCCGGACGCAATCGCATTGATTCATCAAAAGGATAAGCGCACCTATGGCGATCTGGCAGCGGAAGTTTCGGCACTCGCCCGAGCCTTCCTGAGCCTCGGCCTGGGCCGCAGCGAGCGGGTCGCAGTTTACCTCGATAAGCGCGTGGAAACCGTCGTATCGTGTTTCGGTGCCGCGGCGGCGGGCGCGGTTTTCGTGCCTGTAAATCCCCTGCTCAAGGCCGATCAGGTGGCTTACATTCTGCGCGACTGCAACGTGCGGGTCCTCGTGACGTCCAGGGAGCGGCTGCAGACGCTTGCCTCCGCCCTGACCGAATGCCCCGACTTGCATACCGTGATCGTCGTCGGCAGCAAGGAGATGTCCGATACCATTGCGGGCAAATCGGCCGTTGCGTGGACCGAGGTCTTGACGACTGCGGGAGAACGCCTGCCGCATCGAACGATCGACGTCGACATGACGGCGATCCTGTATACCTCCGGCAGCACCGGGCGCCCCAAGGGAGTCGTGCTGTCCCATCGCAACATGGTGGCAGGCGCATACAGCGTAGCTCAGTACCTGGAGAATCGGCCTTCGGACCGAATCCTGAGCGCGCTTCCGTTGAGCTTCGATGCCGGCTTCAGCCAGCTGACCACGGCATTCTCGGCCGGTGCCGGCGTGGTGCTGATCAATTACCTGCTGCCGCGCGACGTGGTCAACGCCTGTGCCGGAGAGGGCATCACGGGGCTCACCGCGGTTCCTCCGCTGTGGATTCAGTTGGCGCAGCTCAGCTGGCCGGAGGCCGTTCGCGCGTCACTGCGTTATTTTGCCAATACGGGCGGTCACATGCCGCGTGCAACGCTCGAGACTCTGCGGGCCGCCCTGCCGAAGGCCAAACCGTACCTGATGTACGGGCTCACGGAAGCGTTCCGCTCGACCTATCTGCCGCCGAGCGAAGTGGATCACCGGCCGGATTCCATCGGAAAGGCGATTCCAAACGCCGAGATCATGGTCGTGCGCGAAGACGGCAGCCCCTGTGCCCCCGGCGAGCCGGGCGAGCTCGTGCACCGAGGGGCGCTGGTCTCCCTGGGCTACTGGAACGACGCGGAGAAGACAGCCGAACGGTTCAAGCCCGTGCCCGGTCAGCCGGGCGGATTGGTTATGCCGGAAATCGCGGTATGGTCAGGGGATACCGTGCGCAGGGACGAAGAAGGATTCCTCTACTTCATCAGCCGCCGGGATGAGATGATCAAGACCTCGGGTTACCGGGTGAGCCCGACCGAAGTCGAGGAAGTTGTCTATTCGACGGGACTCGTCGCGGAAGCGGCTGCCCTGGGCATTGCGCATCCGACGCTGGATCAGGCCATCGTGGTCGTCGTCACGCCCAAAGCCGGGGAGAACGTCGATCCGGAGAAACTGCAGGCACAATGTCGCGAGCGGCTGCCCGGCTTCATGGTTCCCACGGCGATCCGCGTGAGCCAGTCCGCCCTGCCCCGCAATCCGAACGGCAAGATCGATCGCAAGTCAATGGCAGCCGAGCTGCAAACGATATTCAGCGGGAACGACCGATGAGCGGCGTGATTTGCCCTTCGCACGCACCCATGCAGCAGTTCGAGGTCATCGACGACCGCCTGCACCTGCACGGCGTTCCGATCGACCGCCTGGCGCAGCGGATAGGGCGCACGCCGTTCTACGCCTATGACCGGAGCGTGATCGACCGGCGCATTGCCGAGCTCCGGCATCACCTTCCCGCGGAAGTGCACCTGCATTACGCGATCAAAGCCAATCCGATGCCCGCGGTCGTGCAGCATCTTGCCCGGCACGTCGATGGGCTCGACGTCGCATCGGCCGGTGAGATGCACATCGCGCTAGATACCGGAATGGCCCCCGAGCGAATCAGCTTTGCCGGGCCGGGCAAGACCGAGGCCGAGCTGATGCAGGCCGTCGCGGCAGGTGTCGTGATCAACATCGAGTCGGAGCGCGAGCTCGATATCATCGAGCGCTGCGGCGCGCAAGCGGGCGTTCGTCCGAGCTTCGCGATTCGCGTCAATCCGGATTTCGAGCTCAAGTCTTCAGGGATGAAGATGGGCGGCGGTCCCAAGCAATTCGGCATCGATGCCGAGCAGGTGCCGGCCCTGTTCGCGCGCGCAAAGTCGCTCGACGCCCGCTTCGTTGGCCTGCACATCTTCAGCGGGTCGCAGAACCTGCGCGCGGAATCGATCGTCGAGGCGCAGCAAAAGAGCCTCGAGCTCGCACTTCGCCTGGCCGAGCAGGCGCCCGCACCGATCGAGTTCCTCAACATCGGCGGCGGTTTCGGCATTCCCTACTTCCCGGGCGACAAGCCGCTCGACCTCGGCCCGATCGCGCAAAACCTGAACGAGATCGTCGTAAGCGTGCGGCGAAGTCTCGCGCAGGCCCAGGTCGTCATCGAACTCGGGCGTTACCTGGTCGGCGAGGCGGGCGTGTATGTCTGCCGGATCGTCGACCGCAAGATCTCCCGCGGCGAGGTGTTCCTGGTGACCGACGGTGGACTGCACCATCACCTCGCTGCGTCGGGCAATTTCGGCCAGGTGATACGCAAGAACTACCCGGTCATCGTCGCGAACCGTGTCGCAGGCACAGAACGCGAGGTCGCGAACGTCGTCGGTCCACTCTGCACCCCGCTCGATCTGCTCGCAGCCCGCATGGAGCTCGCGCAGGCCGAACCGGGCGACCTCGTCGCGGTCCTGCAATCCGGTGCGTATGGATTGACGGCGAGTCCAACGGCATTCCTCGGGCATCCTGCGCCCCTCGAAGTTCTGGTCTAGCAATTGCCTGGAGCACGCGGCAGATGAGCGGTTTGTGTGGCTGGTTCGGACGCCCTTCGAACCCCGAAGGCGCGAGCGGAATCCTTCAGTCCATGGTGGGTACCCTGTCCCGGTTCGACGGCTCTCCGGTGCAGATCCAGCACGGCAACCGGCACGGCATGGCGGTGGCGGCGCCTGCGGGCCGAGCATCTGCGGCTGTCTCGAACCGCTGCGCCGCGGTCGTGTGGGGTACGCCATCGTTCAATGACGATACGTTGGCGCACGTGGCGCGAACGTCGGGCTCCGCGATGGCCGTGATCGATGCTTTTCGGCGTTACGGCGCAGAGTGCTGCACCAGGCTGGGAGGAGCATTCGCGGTTGCCGTGGCCGATGGCGACAGCGGGGACGCGCTCCTTGCGATCGATCGCATGGGCGTGCACAACCTGATCTACACCGAGACCAACCAGGGAATCGTGTTCGCGTCGAGCGCCGTTGCGCTTCACGCGCATCCGGCGACGATGCGCGACGTCGACTGGCAGTCGATATATCACTACGTGCACTTCCATACGGTCCCTGGGCCGGCGACGGCTTTTCGCAACGAGCAGCGCCTGCTGCCGGGTCAGTTCCTCCATGTGCGCAACGGGAACATGCGGCTCGGGCGGTACTGGCAGATGCAATTCGTCGAAGACGAAGAGCGGCCCTTTGCGGAGTCGCGCGACGAGTTCCTCGGCATCCTCACCGACGCGGTTCGGCGCATGGGCACGAGCGTGCCGACCGGCGCCTTCCTGAGCGGAGGCACGGACAGCTCCACCGTGTCCGGCCTGCTCGGAAAAGTCACGGGCAAGCCGGCGGAGACATTTTCGATCGGGTTCGCAGAGCCGGGCTACGATGAAATGGAGTATGCACGGATCGCTGCCCGGCACTTCAAGACGGCTCAGCACGAGTACTACGTAACCGCGGCCGACATCGTGGAGGCCGTGCCCAGGCTCGCTGCGATCTACGATCAACCCTTCGGCAACTCGTCGGCGGTGCCGACGTATTGCTGTGCCCGATTCGCGCGCGAGAATGCGATGCAACTGCTCCTCGGCGGCGATGGCGGCGACGAGCTGTTCGGCGGCAACGAGCGTTATGCGACACAGTACCGATATTCGCTCTACGAGAAGGTGCCGGGACTCATCCGGCGTGGCGTGCTCGAGCCCCTGGGCAGAACGCTGCCAGGCGGCGGCAAACTACCTCCGATTCGCTGGTATCGTCGGCTGGTCGAGCTCGCCTCGACCCCGATGCCGGACCGCACCGACGCGCACAATCTGCTGGTTCGACTCGGGATCGACAATGTCTTCACACCCGACATGCTTGCACGGGTCGAAATCGGCGGGCCGCAACGGCTGATGCGCGAAGTTTACGACGAGACGAAGGCCGGCTCGCTGATCAACAAGATGCTCGCGTACGACTTCCGGTTCACCCTCGCCGACACCGACATTCCCAAGGTGATGAAGAGCTGTGAGCTCGCCGGGCTGCCCGTCGACTTCCCGATGCTCGACGACGGGCTGGTCGCTTTCTCTGCGCGCCTGACGCCGGAGATGAAGCTCAAGGGAACGAAGCTGCGCTACTTTTTCAAGGAAGCATTACGCGGCTTCCTGCCCGACGAGATCATCTCCAAGACCAAGCACGGATTCGGACTGCCGTTCGGCCCGTGGTTGCGCAGCCACAAGCCGCTCGAAGAGCTGGTCATGGACAGCCTCGGAAAGCTGCGGGGCCGCGGTTTCGTTCGTTCCGATTTCCTGACGAAGCTCATGGGGACGCACCTCGCGGAACATCCCGGCTATTACGGGACCATGGCATGGGTGCTGATGATGCTCGAGCTTTGGTTCCAGCACCACTGCGATCGCCCGGCTTGATCGTGCACCTCGATCCGCAGGCATGGCGTACCCCGCGAGCAGTTCGGCCGAGCCTCGCCTCGAACCGGGCGGCCTCGTCGCGCTACCGGAGAAAGGTCCGGGCCAGCGCGGAGATCATGATCAGGACCGCGACTGGCTGTCAGTGCGCGGCGGCGTGGTCCGACCCACCTGCATCGTGAACATATCGAGCGAGGCAAAGCCTGCGCCAACTACGATTAGCTTGTGGTCCGAATCGTAGCCCACCGTCCGGCCGTGCGCGCCGGACGTGATTGCAAGA
>WHTS01000192.1 GCA_009377585.1 Betaproteobacteria bacterium | reverse complement strand
TCGCCGTGAGTGTCGAGGCGGCATCGAAGCCCCGGGCCCGCGCGACATTGAAATGCGGGTGACGCGCACGGCTGCGCCGCCTCAGCTCACGGCTGGATGCGGCCGCAGCCGACGCCTTGGCGAACGCCGGGATCGACAACCCCTGCACCTCCATTCCTCTGATCGAGTCGGCGCTTCCCTTATCCTCGGCGCTTGGCGTGAGCTTTTGCTTCTCCGCGCCGAAGAACCGCGGAGGGTTCGCTCGATGGGGCTCGTCCAGATAGCGGACCCACAGGTCGTCCGGCTCCATCATGTGCAGGTCGCTATCCATGATCAGGTACTGTTCGCGTGCCATTTTTTTCCTCCTGTAGCGCCCGCTCTTTCCGCCTGCCTACTCAATCGGCGGAGATGTTCCGGGCATTAAGGCACATCGTGCGCCTGCCCGATGAATACCGTCAAGCAAGAAACAGCCTGATCGGACATGGTATGGATGCGAGCTGAGACTAACCGCTCAAAAAAAGGGGCCCGTATCCCGGACGTCTCGTTGCATGCCCGCCCTTCGGTTCGGCGATGCTACTTCAGGCGATACTGCTCGAGCTTGTTTTCGTCGAGGCTGATGCCAAGACCCGGCCCTGGGAGTAACGGCAGACTGCCCGAGGAAATATCGAGACGCGTTGTTGCAACCGTATCTGTCACCTTGAGCGGACCAACGCACTCGAGTCCGGGCAGCACGTCGCGGGACGTGGCGGCGAGCATGATCTTCGCGAGCGTGCCGGGATCGAGCCGGAAGCCATGGCCGATCACGACCGGAAGCCCTGCGGCCTCCGCGGTCGCCAGCCGCGCCAGTCCCGCGAGATCGCGCAGATGTGCCGGCTGTTCGAAAAGCTGCAAATCGAACTGTTTGACCATGCGGCAGAGTCTCAGCGACGTGTCGGCGTCGTACTGCAAGTTGGCGTCGATGCGAGGCTTCATCGCGCTCCCGACAGCGGCGGGAACGGCTTCGATGCGGTCGCGATCCGCCTTTACGCCGCTGCCGACTTTGATCTTCGCCGACTTGAACCCCGCCTTCAGCCATCGCCGCGCCTCTGTCACCGCTTCCTCGGGCGCAAGCTCTCCGATCCAGCCATTGAACTGCATGCTTTCCTGTGCAGAACTGCACGCTTTCCTGTACAGCCCCGCCGAGGTAGGTGTAGAGCGGCACCCCCTGAATGCGCGACGCGATCTCGACGCACGCCATTTCTACGGCGGCTGCGGCGCCGGGTTGCGTGGGCGTGAGCCCATCCAGCAGCTCGATCAATCGGTTGATGTTGGTCGGATCCTGCCCGATAAGCGCAGGGGCAATGCGATCCCGGATCGCGACTGCGAGCTCCACGGCCGTTCCCGGCCACTTGGTGACGGCCGACGGCTCGACGCTGCTGATGCCCACCGTGCCGTCCGATACGGTGCGGCACTACTGCACATTTCGTCGCTTGCTTGGAGACTCCCGCGCTCGTAAACGTGCCGGTCAGGGGCATCGCCACGCCGAATATTTCGACTCGTTCCATCTCCAGGTTCATTGGCTGTTCCAGCTTGTTGTTCCGGCTCGCAATGCAATTGCTCGAAGCATCGATACTACTGCAGTGTCCGTAACGTGAATCAACGACTTCGGAAAGCAAGAAGAGCTCGTCCAGCCGATGGCCGCCGAAGCACGGCAGGCGGTGGGCCGTTTCGAAAATCCTCATCGTTACTCGGGCTTGATGGCCGCTTGGCGTATCACTTTGCGCCATCGTACCGTTTCGGCACGCACAAACTCGCCAAACTCTGCGCTGGTCATCGACGCAGGCTCGGAGCCCGAAGCCAGCAGGCGTTGCCTCGTATCCGGCGCGGCGAGCGCGCGGTTGACGTCGGCGTTGACCCGGGCTGGAAGCGTTCGCGGGACGCGCGCCGGGGCGAAGACCCCGGCCCACCCGACGACGACGTAGTCCGGATAGCCGGATTCCACTACTGTCGCAATGTCCGGCGCGGCGGCTGAGCGTTTGGCACTGGTCACTGCGAGCGCCCGGAGCTTTCCGCTGCGCACGTGCGGCAGCGCCGTGAGCATGCTGGTGATCATGAAAGCCGTCTGCCCGCCGATCGTGTCCGTCAATGCGGGGGCCGTCCCCTTGTATGGAATGGAAGTGACCCGAACGTCCGCCTGCAGCCTCAGCAGCTCTATTGACAGGTGCCCGATCGTGCCTACGCCGGCGTGCGCGTAGTTGAGCCTTCCAGGCTTGGCCTCGGCGAGGGCCACGAGCTCGGCGAAGCTCTTCGCCGGAACGGCGGGGTGAACAACGACAAGACTGGGCGTCTGGGCGGCAAGCGCGACCGGCACGAAGTCCCGCTGCGGCGCATACGGCAGCCTTGCGTAAAGGCTTTCGTTGATCGCGTGGGTGGCAATCGTCCCCATGGCGAGCGTATGTCCATCGGGCGCTGCGCGGGCCGCGAGCTCCGTGCCGATGTTGCCGCCGGCGCCAGGCCGGTTGTCGACAATGACGTGTTCTCCCCAGTACTCGGTGAGCTTGACGCTGATGGCGCGCGCCAGCACGTCGGTAGGACCCCCGGGCGGGAAAGGCACAATGAGGCGGACAGGGCGGGTGGGATAGTCGCGTGTCTGGCCCAGGGCAACCATCGGAAAAAACATGGCGAGCCCTACCAGGAGCGCAGAAAGCTGCGCCGGCCGCACCGCGCCGATTGCGCGCGGCGTCATGACAGCGCGGCGCGAGTTTGCCCGCTCGCCGGCGGCACTCCCATGCCGACACCGTCCCCATAGCGGTCGGCGAATTCCGGGGCAAGCTTGCGATGGCCATTATTGAGCCAGAGGCGCAGCATGTGACGCTTGCGCTCCGGCTCCGGCCACTCTTCGTACGCCGTGCGCGAGTGCAGCACCACGTGGTTATTGCAGAACTGCATGTCGCCGGGCTCGAGCACCATGTCGAGACGGATGTCTTCGCGCGCAGCAGTGCGGTTGAGAAATTCCATCGCTGCCGTTTCCAGATTAGTAAACGTCAGGCCGGCTTTGCGCGCTGCCGTCATGATCGCGGTGTAGACGTAGCGGCATGAGAGCCTTTCTTCGTAGTAGCTGTAAACCGGGATGCGATGCGGCGTGAGAGGAGCAACCCCTGGAAGCTCCTCGCCGCGCAAGTCGTAGTGAAAGCCGCGCGAGAGTACCTCCAGGTATTCCGGATGCGTAGACAGCACTTCGTTGTACAGCGTCGTCGCGCTCGCCAGCCGCGAGACTCCCCCTGACTTCGCCTTGCGAAAGCAAAGCAGGCCCACGATGTCGCAGTTGTCGTTGTGGAAGAAGAGCTCGGCGCTGGTCTGATAGCCGCGAACGTTCTTGTCCATGTATCGCAGGCCTTCGATTGCACGCACGTGCCCCAGCAGATCGCCCTTGGCGTTTTGCGATATCGGAGACCCGAAATGGGAGCCGATGCCCCAGAAAATGCGCGCGATATCGTCGTCATCGTATTTGCCGGAGGGTAGCCCTCGGATGACCACGAAGCCGCGGCCGTTCTCCAGCTCGTTCGATATGTCGGCCAGATCGCTCTTCAAAGCCGGCAGCGGAAAGTGCTCGCGGCGAAGCTCGCTTAGGGGAGCCGACCGCTCGCGCAGCCGCGCCAGCGTCGCATCGAGCTCATCGATGGCTGCAGTCGGCAGCGTATAGATCCACTCCCGGCTCTTCGCCAGGTCGCCGCCTTTCCAGGCGCTGCGATCGGTTACGGGATTACGTAGTACGTTGCGCTGTGCTGACGCCATGCCCAACCCTCCTGCTAAGAATTGAATGCACAAAGGAGCATCCATCGATCCACGAAGTCATCTGTCACAAGCTGTGGGAGAAAATCCAGCGCTACCCAGCGCGCGTCGTCTCCTGCAGATGCCTTATTGCGGCGTCGCGCGTTGCGAGCGATATCCGCGACGCGATTCTCTGCGCGCGCTCCCCGTCGCCCGATTTGATCGCCTCGAGCAACTGACGCCAGAGCCGCGCTGAGTCCTTGCGCCGCTCGGCTGAGGCGAGCGCGAGCCGTGTATAGCGCCTGGTCTGCAGCGTCAGCGCCCGGAGCATGTCGCGAAGCCAGCGATTCGTTAGGCTTTCTGTCAACGCGCTATTGACCGCCATCGCGGCCTCTACGTATTCATCGTACTTGTCCGGTGCCCTTGCGAGCTCGGCAAGACGTGCGATCGGCTGCTGGAGCTGGGCGATCAGCTCATGACGACCAGCGTCCTCTGCGATCCAGCGCGCCCGCAAGCCGACGAGCGCCGCGCGCACCTGATAGATTTCCTTGACTTCGCGCACCGAGAGCTCGGTTACCTGGGCGCCGCGGTAAGGATGAATCGTTACGAGGCCGGAATTCTGCAGAATGCGCAGGGCATCGCGTATCGGACCATGGCTTACGTTGAAGCTCTTGACTAGGATCGATTCGATCAGCCTCTCGCCAGCCTGGTATTCGCCCGATACAACGCGGTTCGCGACAGCCGCGGCGATTTTCTCCGGTAACGTCTGAGCCAGTACAGAGATCTCGGTCGCCACCGTGGTTCCCGCTTCAAGTCCGATTTGTGACCAGAGATGATTATAGTTTGTAGATTGTTAATAATCCATATACAATCCATTTTTTCCACGGATGCCGGGAAGGCCCCTTGCAAGTCTCAGAACAAAACAGTCACCCGCAATCCGCCATAAGTGCGGTTGCACTCACAAATCAGATCGGTGCGGATATCCTCAACGTCGATCTGTCGCAGCCGCTCTCCGCGGCCGACTTCAGCGCTGTTTACGACGCGTGGATGGCGCATCGGGTTCTGCGCTTCAGAGCACAGGAGCTCACGAACGAGCAGGTGCTCGATTTCAGCGCGCGGTTCGGCGAGCTCGACAAGGCGCCGATCAACATGAAAGGCGAGCCGTGGCTTCCGGGCTACCCGAATCTCGCCGTAATGTCGAACATCATCGAGCAGGGCCAGCCGCTGGGGAGCCTCGGCTACGGTGAAGCCGTGTGGCATACGGACATGTCCTACAACGATACGACGCCCTCCGCTGCCTTACTTTATTCCCGGGAAGTCACTAAGAGCGGCGGCGAAACCGGCTTTCTGAACATGTACCACGCGTACGAGACGCTGCCGGAAGACCTCAATGCGGCGATCGAAGGTAAGCAGATCAAGCACGACGCGAGCCGGAATAGTGCCGGCCAGTTGCGCAAGGGCTACAAGGAAGTGAGCGATCCGCGTGAAGCGCCTGGCGCCTTGCACGCGATCATCATCCGCCATCCGGTGACACGACGCCGTGCGCTGTATCTCGGCCGTCGTCCCCTTAGCTACGTCGTGGGCCTTTCCCTGGAGGAAAGCGAGCTTTTGCTCGACCGCCTGTGGGCGCATGCGACCCGCGAGGCGTTTGCCTGGTTTCAGAAATGGACTGTCGGCGATCTCCTGATGTGGGACAACCGCTGCGTGATGCATAAACGCACGGCATTCGACCCGAGCGAGCGCCGCTACATGCTGAGAACGCAAGTCAAAGGCTCGCGTCCCGCTGCGTAACGCCTCGCGAACGGCGCACCTGGGACGCTGGCCGTAGTCTCGCGGCGAAGGCCGTAGACTTCACGGCGTTCGGGTGCGATAAGCCAACGCGGAGCAATCAGCTTCCCTCCGTGCCCTCGCTTGCTTCGGCGATCTGCCGCCCACGCGAACCCGGGGGCCGAAACAGTGAAGGAAATGAGGTGCCATTCGAAAAACTGCTGAAGGATCTCAAGGACCGCGAGGTGGAGGCGCTGGCCATGGGCGGGCCGGAGAAGCTCGCCAGGCGCAAGGCCCAAGGCGTGCTCAACGCCCGTGAGCGGATCGACTATCTCACCGACAAGGACTCTTTCATCGAATCCGGGCGCTATGCCCGCAGCAACCGGCCCGAGGTTAAGCACAAGACCCCCGCGGACGGCAAGATTGCGGGCTTCGCGCGCATCGATGGCCGCGAGATCGCGCTCGTCTCGAACGACTTCACGGTGCTGGGCGCGTCTTCCGCCGTGATCAATATGAAAAAGCTCAAGCACGTGAAGCAGGTCGCGGCCAAGCGCGGCATGCCGCTGGTACTGCTCGGCGAATCGAGCGGCGCGCGCATGCCTGACCGCATGGGCGCTGCCGGCCGCGCGATCATCGCGCAGGACCCGACCGAGTATCAGCGCTTGCGCGAGACGCCGTGGTGCTCGGCGCTCCTCGGGCAGTGCTACGGCTCATCCACGTGGTATTCCGCCATGTCCGACTTCGTCGTGATGCGCAAAGGCGCGATCATGGCGATCGCGAGCCCCAACGTCACTTCGATCGCGATCAACAAGCCGATCGACGCGGAGACGCTTGGCGGCTGGAAGCTTCTGACGGGCATATCGGGACTCGCCGACCTTGCGGTCGACACCGACGAGCAGGCGCTCGATGCGATCAGGCGCTTCTTGTCGTATCTCCCCAGCCACAACATGGAGCCGCCGCCCGAGCACGCGGTGCCCGAAGGTTCCGACGAAGCCTGCAGGAAGATACTTGAGATCGTTCCCGAGTCGCGCAATAAGGTATACGACGTACGCAAGGTGATCAGAGCGATCGCTGACAAGGACTCGGCCTTCGAGGTCAAAGAGCGCTACGGGAAGTCGATCGCGACGGTACTGGCGAGGCTGGACGGCAAGAGCATCGGCTTCATTGCGAACAATCCGCTCTTTAAAGGCGGCGCGCTCGATGCGGATGCGTGTCAGAAAGTCACCAGCTTCATGGTGTTGTGCGACTCCTTCAATATCCCGCTCGTCTATCTCGTCGACGTGCCCGGATTTCTGATCGGGCTCGAAGGCGAGCTTCGCGGCATGCCCGGGAAGGTCATCAACTGGATGAACGCGATGACCCTCGTCACCGTGCCGAAGATCACCGTGATCATGCGCAAGAGTTACGGCCAGGCGTACATCAACATGGCCGGAGGCAAGAACGCCGACGAAGTCGCGGTGTGGCCCACCGCCGACCTGGGTTTCATGGATCCCGCGGTTTCGGTGAACGTGCTCTTTGGCGTGCGCTACCAGGACGATCCCGAGCGCTTCGAGCAGCTCAAAGCCGAAGTTGAGCGCGATACGTCCGCGTGGGGGCTTGCGGAGCTGTACGAGGCGCAGACGGTGCTCGATCCCCGAGACACCCGCGATTACCTCATCCGCACGCTGCAGGTGCACCGCCTGCGCATGAAGAAAGGCGTGGGCGAGCACCGGCTGCGTAACTGGCCGACAAGTTACTGATCCGCATGGGGCAGACCGGGCGTCGGCAACTGCGGCCATAAACAATATGGGAGAGCGAACGGAATGCGGATGGTTACAGGCGGTAGCGTTGTCGCTGCTCATTGCGAGCGGCGCTGGCACAGCGCAGAACTACCCGAACCGCCCGGTGCGCTTCATCGTTCCGT
>WHTS01000191.1:552-7556 GCA_009377585.1 Betaproteobacteria bacterium | reverse complement strand
GAGGTGCGAATGAAAACCTCGTTGTTCTATCTGCCCTCGGTCGGCAGCCGCGCCGACATCGAGGCGGGGATGGCCGGAATGCGCGGCGATCTCTACGGGAATATGCTGAAAGAGGTGGGCGAGCAGGCGCGTCTGGCCGATGCGCTCGGCTACGACTCGATCAATTTCACCGAGCACCACTTCCATGTCGAGGGTATCGAGCTCTCGAATAACCCGGTGATGCTCGATCTCTACATCGGCATGCAGACCAAGCGCATCCGCGTGGGCCAGCTCGGCATCGTGTTGCCCGCGGACAATCCGATTCGCATCGCGGAAGACATCGCAATGCTCGACCACATGACGGGCGGCCGCGCGAACGCGGGTTTCGCGCGCGGCTACCAGCGCCGCTGGGTCGACGTCATGGCGCAGCACACGCACGGCGTCCACGGCGCGCTGCCCAACAAGCACGACCAGATCGATGCCGCGAATCGTGCTGCGTTCGAAGAGAACTTCCGCATCATCAAGAAGTGCTGGACCGAAGAGATGCTCACCTGGGAGGGCAAGCTCTGGCGCATTCCGGTCGAGGGCACGCCGTGGACGGTGGAGGCATCGCAGCGCTACGGCAAAGGCATAGAGAACGGTCTGGTGAAGTCGGTGGGCGTCGTGCCCAAGCCGCTGCAGAAGCCGCATCCGCCGCTCTTCCAGCCCTTCGCGTCGTCGGAGAGCAGCATCCGCTGGTGCGCGGAGCAGCGCGTGACCGCGGTGCTGCCGCCCATGCACGCCAAGCATGAAGCGCGCTTGAGCGAGCTCTATGCAGCTGTTTCCAAGCGTCTCGGCGATGGGGTGGCTTTCCTGCGCGACATCATCATCGCCGATTCCGACGAAGAGGCGGACGCGCTTTGGCAGAATTCGAGCCGCTTCATGGCGACCGCATGGTTCGAGCCCTTCGGCTTCCGCCGCGGCATGGTCGATCCGGATACCGGCGAATATCCGAGCCCGCAGGAGATGATCGATCTCGGCTATGCGCTCGTGGGCAGCGTAGATACGGTGTGCCGGCGGCTCGAAGCGACGCTCAAGCGTCTGCCTGCCGAATGGATCTTCTTCTGGGCGTTCAACGGCCTCGTGCCGCATGCGGCGATGCTGCGCACGATCGAGCGCTGGCAGACCCGGGTGCTGCCGAAGTTGGGGCTCGCGTAAACCTGGCAGCGCGGATGCCCGGCGTCGGTAAGCCTTGATCAACAACCCGCCGCGAGCTCCGCGACCAAAGGCGCATTCTTGTCGAGGATGCGCAGAATCTCGTCGCGGCTTACATCGGGCACTTCGAACAGCGCGCGCGTAATGCCGGCCTCCCGATAGGGAACGAGCTTCTCGCGATCGGGCGGTGCGGCGAATACCGTGATCTGCAGCGTGGCCGGGTCGCGCCCGGCTGCTTGCGCCGCAGCCTTCAGACGCGCCGCGGCGCTTTTCGGCTCCCAGCCCTTGCGCGGCCGCGGGAACCAGCCGTCTGCGAATTCGACCACGCGCTTGATCGTGTATTCCGATTCGCCGCCGATCAGCACCGGCGGGTGCGGGCGCTGCTTGGGCTTGGGGTACATCCAGGCCGGATCGAAGTTGACGAACTCGCCATGGAACGCTGCCTCCTCCTGCGTCCAGAACGCCTTCATCGCGAGCACGCGCTCGCGCAAGAGCTTGAAGCGCGTTTCGTAGCGCGCACCGTGATTCTCCATCTCGTCGACGTTCCAGCCGCCGCCGATCGCGAAGACAAAACGCCCGTCGGAGAGCTGATCGAGGCTCGCGACCGACTTGGCGGTGACGATAGGGTCGCGCTGCGCAACGAGCGCGATGCCGGTGCCGAGCTTGAGCTTGCGCGTCGCCGCAGCGGCGAAGGAAAGCGCGACGAACGGATCGTGCGTGTGCTTGTACTTCTTCGGCAGCTCCCCGCCGCCGGGGAACGGCGTCTTGCGGCTCACCGGAATATGCGTGTGCTCGCAGACGAACAGCGACTCGTAGCCGCGGTCTTCGAGCGCGCGGGCGAGCTCGGCGATGTCGATGCCATAGTCGGTCGGAAAGTAGTACACCCCGGTGAGCATGAATGTGTCTCCTTGGGAATCCACGCGCGATCAACCGGATCGCACCATCGTCGCGTTACGACCGAGCGTTCGCGAATACGTCGCCGCTCGCAGCGTTGCAAATCGCGAGGGCGATCGGTTTCAATATCTCTGATCTCGGCTCAGAACCAGTTGGCCTTGTCGACGATATTGCGCAGCGGCCGGCCCGCGACGAAGTGCCGGCAGTTGTCGAGGATCACATCGTAGCGGCGCTCGTCGAGATACGGCCCGTAGCCTGCCGTGTGCGGCGTGAGAATCACGTTCGGCAGCGTCCACAGCGGATGCTCCGGCGGCAGCGGTTCCTGCTCGTAGACGTCGAGGGCCGCCCCCGCGATTTCGCGTGCCTCGAGCGCCGCGACGAGATCGGCGAGCCGGGTTGTCTTGCCGCGGCCGATGTTGATGAAAAACGCGCTCGGCTTCATGCGCCGGAAGCGATCGCGGTGCATGAATCCCTCCGTCGCGGGCGTGTGCGGCACGGTCAGCACGACGAAGTCCGCGCGCGGCAGGACTTCGTCCAGCGCATCGGGCGGATGCAGTTCCTTCATGCCGGGGGGCGGCGATTCGCGGCGTGCATCCGTACCGATCACCGTCATACCGAAGCTTGCGGCGAGCCGCGCCGTCTCCGCGCCGATGCCGCCCGCGCCGACGATCAGCATCGTCGTTTCGGGTAGGTGCAGAACGCCGCTATGGCGAGGCGTCGCGGGACGCCATTCGCGGCGAAGCTGCTGCGGAAAGTAGATCTGCATCCCGCGCGCGAACATCAGCACGTAGGCCATGATGTGCGCCGCGATGTGGTCGTTGTAGATCTCGCGAAAATTCGTGACGACCACCGGGTGCGCGATGAGCGCCGGGTGGTAATAGCCTGCGGGCGGGGCCGCGTGCGGCGCCTGCAGCCAGCGCAGCCGGCTTGCTTTCGCGAGCAGGGCTGCCGGCAGCGTGCCAAACGCGCAATCTGCATCGGCGACGGCGTGTTCGGCCTGCTGCGCGTCTTCGGCGACGACGACCGTCACCTCGGGCATGGCCTCGGCGAGCCGTGCGGCCCAGTCGCGCGTGGCTGCCGTTTGCGGCGGCAGCATCAACAAGGTCGTTGGCATCGTTTCTCCAGGCGTATGATGAGCGCGGCAGAGTCTGGATCTGTTGCGTCGACGAAGGGGCGGCGCGCGGCTCGGTTGCCCAAGCATAACCACGCGGTGTCCAGTCATCAAACGGCAGTCATCGGGAGAATCGACCATGGCAAGCAAGACGCGGATCCTTGTCGGCACCGTCGGCCAGGGCGTCATGATGAGCGGCGACGATGGCGAGAACTGGACGCGCATCAGCGTGCGCAACGGGATGCACGCCGATGGCATCGTGCGCAGCCTGCTTTCGGCGCCGCGCCGTCCCGAAACGGTGTATGCGGGCACCGATATGGGTCTCTATCGCAGCGACGATGCGGGCACGAAATGGCGGCTGCTGAATACGCCGATGTCCGGCTCCATGGTATGGAGCCTGGCCGCCGATCCGAAGGACGAGCGCGTGCTGTTCGCAGGCGTCGGCACGCCGAGCACGCCGGGGATCTACCGCAGCACCGACAGCGGCGAGACCTGGCAGCATCGGCCCATGGAGATCGCCAAGGAATGTCCGAACGTCGGCATCCCGCGGCCCACGGGAATCGCGATCGATCCGACGGACAGCCGGCACGTCTGGGTCGGGCTCGAGGTCGACGGCGTGCGCCACAGCGCCGATGGCGGCGAGACCTGGACCAAGATCAACGGCCAGATTTCGAACCCGGACGTGCACAACGTGCTCGTGATCGCCGGACCGCCCAAGGCGGTATTCACCCTGGTCAACGACGATGTCTGGCGCAGCACCGACGACGGCAAGACCTGGCAGGCCGCGCACGCGCGCGAGGTTTTCCCGTGGCGCTACCCGCGCGGCATCGCGGTCAAGCCCGATGATCCACGCACGCTGTTCCTGACGCTCGGCGATGCGACGCCGGGGCGGGTCGGCACGGTGATGCGCTCCAAGGACGCGGGCGCCACCTGGGCGAACGTCGGCCTGCCGGTGCAGCCCAATTCGGCGGTATGGACGGTGAGCATTCCGGTGCAGGCGCCGAACACTGTCTTTGCCGCCAGCCGCTACGGCTATCTCTATCGCAGCGACGACGGCGGCGACTCGTGGCGCAAGCTCTGGCGCGAGTTCAGCGAGGTATCCTCCGTGCTTTGCATCCCTCAATGATGGATCCAGGCTCGCTCCTCCATCACGCGTTTGCGTGCCACTGAGTTACCGATAGCGTTCCCGACGCAACCGCGTAGATCTCGCGGTTCGGGTTTAAGTCTAACCAGCGAGTCAGGAGTTTGCCTCCATTATTGATCGTTCCGTATTGGACGACAGTCCAATACGGACGCGACGCTCCCCTCTCCCCCGGGAGAGGGATTGGGGGGTGAGGCCGGGAATTCGCGGACCATGGTCCGCGCCGGGCGAACGGCATCGGCCTGCATGCCGACGCGCGCACTGCAAGTGAGGGGCGAGCGTGACATGAAACGTTACGGGTCGCACGCTGCGAATGGTGCGACGACGCGGGCTGGATGTGCGAGGACCACCCGGGCAGGCCGTGGTCCGGAACATCCGAGCGGTCCGGTGCCTGCGACCGCGGCGGCGCTGGCGCGCCGTGCCCGCATCGCAATGCCGACCTGCACAAGACCGGCATGGAGCGCGTCACCGTCGACCGCAACCACGGCTTCCGGCAGCGCGCCTCGCCCGAGTACGATGATCTGCTTACGTCCCGCTGCTCGACACGAGCAAGCCCCGGTTGTCCAGGTCGCAGAAGCCGCGCTTATCCTCGGGTGCGAGTCCGCTTTCGGGCACCGCAACGACTTCACCGGCCTTCAGACGGGCGAAGTACGGGTTCTGGTCGTTAGTCTCTTGAAAACAGAAAGTTGCCGCAACACGCGGCGCCCGGTCCTCGATCAGCGCGGCGCCTCGCGAATCGGTGCCGCGCGGGGCAGCGCCCGCGCGTCCATCTTCCCATGCCGGCGGAACTGGTCTAGATTGCAACCAGCGCGTTCAAAATATGGACGTGCTTCGCGCTACTTGGCGGCGCGGTTGCGGCGCCGGGGCGCAATCACCAACCAGAGCGAGGGGGAAACTATGTTACGCATCGTTACCGCTTTGCTGTTCACGTCCATCGTGTCTCTGCCGGTTCCGTCTGCGGCTGCGCAGTATCCGATTCCGAACAAGCCGGTTCGCATAATTGTTCCGTTTTCTCCCGGTGGTGGCACGGACATCCTGACACGGATGATCCAGCCCAAGCTCGAAAAAGAACTCGGTGCCGCTGCCGTGGTCATCGACAACCGCACGGGAGCAGGTGGAACGATCGGTGTCTCGCTCGCGGCGGAGGCTGAACCGGACGGTCACACATTGCTCGTGACATCTGCGAGCTTCAGCTTCCAGCCCGGTCTGTACAAAGATCTGCCGTACGATGCCGTCAAGGACTTCAGGCCGATTTCGATGCTCATAACGCAACCGCTGATCCTCGGCGTGCATACTTCGATGCCGGTGAAGACCCTCAAGGATCTGCTCGCGCTCGCGCGCAATAGGCCGGGCGAGATCTACTACGGCAATGCCGGCGTCGGCAGTAATCTGTATATGACCACTGAGCTCTTCAAGTACATGGCCAGGATCAACATGAAGGCCGTCCAGTACAGGGGAGGCGGCCCTGTCCTGATCGCGCTCGCCGGCGGCGAGGTGCATGCGGCGTTCATGGGCATGCTGTCGTCCAAGCATTTGCGGGAATCGGGAAAGGTGCGTGCTCTTGCGGTGACCACCAAGGAACGCTCGCCGGCCCTGCCGGACGTGCCGTCCATTCATGAAGCGGGCGTGCCGGGTTACGACAAGCCTGCCTGGACCGGCATGCTTGCCCCCGCCGGCGTGCGGGACGATATCATAAACAAGGTGTATGCCGCGGTGGCCAAGGTCCTGAAGGATCCGACTACGGTTGTGCGGCTGGCGGCCGACGGCGTGATCGCCACCGCCACTTCCCCCAAGGAGTTCACCAGATTCGTGCACGCCGAGATCCGGGAGTGGACCGACATGTCCAGGAAGATGAAGTTGCCGGTGCTCAAGCTGAAGTGAGCGTTCGTCGGCCCATTGGCTGGTTTCTCGTGAGAAACGCGCGCCGCAGCCCTTGCGGCGCGCACGAAATTCATGGCATGGATATCGGGTGTCCATTGCCTCACCCCAATCATGGGCATGGGGGGTCAGGTCTTGTATTCCAGCACCCCGAGCGCCTTTCGCGTCACTTCTTGGGCCAGGATGAAGACCCAGTTCGTGCCCTGACGGCTCCGCTGACGGTTGCATAGTGCACGTCGAATGCATCGGCGATCTGTCGCATGGAGTAGTCCCCTGAGGCAAACGCTGCCGCCATGGCTGTACGCCACAGCGCCGATGGCGGCGAGACCTGGACCAAGATCAACGGCCAGATTCCGAACCCGGACGTGCACAACGTGCTCGTGATCGCCGGACCGCCCAAGGTGGTATTCGCCCTGGTCAACGATGATGTCTGGCGCAGCACCGACGACGGCAAGACCTGGCAGGCCGCGCACGCGCGCGAGGTTTTCCCGTGGCGCTACCCGCGCGGCATCGCGGTCAAGCCCGATGATCCACGCACGCTGTTCCTGACGCTCGGCGATGCGACGCCGGGGCGGGTCGGCACGGTGATGCGCTCCAAGGACGCGGGCGCCACCTGGGCGAACGTCGGCCTGCCGGTGCAGCCCAATTCGGCGGTATGGACGGTGAGCATTCCGGTGCAGGCGCCGAACACTGTCTTTGCCGCCAGCCGCTACGGCTATCTCTATCGCAGCGACGACGGCGGCGACTCGTGGCGCAAGCTCTGGCGCGAGTTCAGCGAGGTATCCTCCGTGCTTTGCATCCCTCAAT
>WHTS01000191.1:0-452 GCA_009377585.1 Betaproteobacteria bacterium | reverse complement strand
TTGCCGCCAGCCGCTACGGCTATCTCTATCGCAGCGACGACGGCGGCGACTCGTGGCGCAAGCTCTGGCGCGAGTTCAGCGAGGTATCCTCCGTGCTTTGCATCCCTCAATAGAGGGCCGCCCTCTATTGTTCTGGCACAGCACTGCGTGCTTCTTTCGGGAACGAGCAATGAGATGCGGGTCAGTGTGGGAGAATCGAGATGGATACTGCAGCAGCAGCAACCGGGAATGCTCGGGTTTCAGTTCATTTGGATTTCGACGCCGTCGTGATCGGTGCGGGCGTTACGGGGCTCTATCAGCTCCACAAGCTGCGCGAGCTCGGACTTCGGGTGCGTGCATTGGAGGCAGCGAGCGGGGTCGGTGGTACCTGGTATTGGAATCGCTACCCTGGCGCGCGCTTCGATTCCGAAAGCTGGACCTACGGCTACTCTTTCTCGCAGGTGCTGCTCGAC
>WHTS01000190.1 GCA_009377585.1 Betaproteobacteria bacterium | reverse complement strand
TGGTTGCGGGGGCTCGCAACCAACATTATCTGCAGCTTTGGCGCCCAGCAGCTTGATAGCCCCCGACCTGGGCAGTACTGGGTGCCCTGGGTTAATTCGGCCACATCTTTCCAAAAGTCATCGACCACACTTCGGGATAGGTGATGCCGGCTTCGGTGATCAAACCTCGCAGCTCGCCACTGGCCTGTGAGGCATCCATCAAAGAACGCACGCGCCGACGGCGGGCATGAGGTTGTTCAGCCGCTCGATCTGCCCGGCGCTCAGCTCGATGTGGTCGGCGGCGGTCGGTCGCGGGCTTCCCGCGGCAAGTTGAACCGATTTAGGGTCCGAATCCCTCTCCGCCAGTTCTCTGCCACTCCGTCGAAGTTCCCAACGTTCTTGCACGTCGCGGCTCGTGGGCTCGGTCCGCCGTGCGGACCCTACATGCCGCGCGGCTTGCGCGCGGGCTTCCGCTTGGACGCGATGATCCGCCGCGCCTCGCGCAGGTGGCTCTCGAGCGCGTCATCCGCGATCTGATCGAGCAGGATGCCGACCCACCCGCCGGCGCCGACATACCGCGGGTAAAAATAGATGTCGGGCGATTCTTCGATCATCAGCGGCTGCAGGCCGTCCGCCACCGGCACCCAAAGCGACAGCCGGCCATCGTCGCGGTGGTGCTCGGAAAACATCGCGAAGCAGCCCTTGCCCTGCTCGACGAAGAAGCAGGGCGTGCCGTGCGACATCTTCTCGAACGCGCTGGGAAGCGCGGCGCAGATGCGGCGGATCCGATCGACCTGTCCTTCCCGTCCGCCTTTGCGCCGGCCCGTAGCCGCGTCGCGCGTCGTGAGTTGCCGGGCCCGAAACTTCGCGATCCGCTCAATCAGGCGGACGGGCACAGGCTCGGACAATGGGAACTTGAGCGTCCCCTTGCTGCGTTCGTATGGCGCCAGCTCCTTGGCGAACGCCTCGACCAACGCATCGCTTGCGGGATAGAGCGAGTAGTGTGACTTCCACCCCGCGAAATACAGCACGCCGACGCCGTTCAGCGTGTAGGCCGGCATCTGATAGGCCAGCCCTTCTTGCGCATTCGGGAGCGCCTTGAGAATCGCCCGGCGCACCGCTTCGAGGCTGGCTCGAGACTCTTTCGGCTTCGACGCGACGTACTCACGCACCGACGCGACGCGCTTTCTAGACCGTTTGGCCGTCATGCTGCGCACATTATGCGCACACCCGAAGCCGATCGTCGGGTTCAGGAATGGCGCAAGGGAACTCGCGGATCCCAGGTTGGCGTATCTATCCAGTCGGTCGGATGGAGCGGTGCTCGGCAGCCCCACCCTGCGCGATCGATCGCGGGTATGTTGCTCGGACTGCATGCGACGGCTGCGCAAGAGGTACATGGACCGGCGCGGTATACTGGCGTTGGCGTATCGGGGCGTCATCCACGTCCGCGGAAAGGACTGCGTCCACCCCGACATCGGTCTCGTCATCGTCAGGATGATCTCTTTTCCTGCCCGGGAGAGCGGACAACGGGCGCGTATGGCTGTGCGGTAGGCATAGCCGGGAGAGGAGCTCGTCATGACCGTTCACCGAACTCACCCGCCCGCTCGCGCGATGCGCGAGAACCCCGACATCGATCAACTGAAGCGACAGGCCAGGGAGCTGCTGGAGGCGTATCGCGCACAGTCGCCAGACGCGATCATCGAGGTGGCCGCCCACCATCGCACCGCGACGCCTGAGATCTTCGCGCTGCACGACGCGCAGTTCGTGCTGGCGCGCTCGTACGGGTTCGAGAGCTGGCCGAAGCTGAAGGCGGCCGTCGATGGCGTCACGACGACGAGGTTGCACGAGGCCGTGCAGAAGGGTGACCTCGGCGCGGGCCGTGCGCTGCTCGCGCGGAGGCCGGAAATCGTCGATCTGCTGCGCGAGGGACCGTCTGGCTTCGAAATACGCGCCATCCACATCGCGGTCATGGCGCGTGACGTCGAGATGACGCGGCTGCTGCTCGAAGCGGGAGCGGACACGCGCGACGGCATCTGGCCCAACCGCGACGCGACCAGCCCGCGCACGATCGCCGAGGAACGCGGGTACGACGAGATCGTCGCGCTGATGACAGCGCAGGAAGAGAAGCGCGGCGCGCGCAGCGTCAACGCGCATGGCGACGGCGTGCGTCGTCTCCGCGACGCCATGATGACCGGCGGCGAGGAGGCGGTGATCGCCGTGTTCGAGTCCGAGCCCGGACTTGCCGGCATGTGCCCACCAGACGGCGTGACGATGCTGCACCGTGCGGCGCAGTACGGCCTCCTGCGGGTGGCGAAATGGCTGCTCGACCACGGGGCCGACGTGAACAAGCAGTCGCAGCCCGACTTCTGGCGGTGGAAAGGACGGACGCCGCTGGAGTTCGCCGTCTGGGAATGTGCCGCGGATTCGGGCCGGTCGGCGAGCGAGGCGATGGCCGCGCTGCTCATCGAACGTGGCGCCGAGCTGACTCCGCTCGCGGCCGCTGCGCTCGGCCGCTGGGACTATCTCGCGTCATGCGCACCCGACTCGCTGCAGGGAAAGGGGGTGCTACAGGCGGCAGTGCGGGGCGATCGTCCTGACGTGCTGCGTCGATTGCTCGAAACGGGTCTCGACCCGAACGAGCGGATGCAGCTGGGCCAGCTCGAAGACCAGACGTTCTCGTCGGGCGGCCCGCTGCTCGAGGCGGTCAACACCGGACGGATCGACATGGCTCGCCTGCTGCTCGCGCACGGCGCCGATCCGAACGCCTCGGTGTTCACCGCGGGCTCGGCCACCGCTGCGGCCTATACCGGCGGCTCCCCGCGTACGCACGCGCCCGACCAGGCCATGATCGATTTGATGGTGCAGCACGGTGGCTGGATCGACGCCTCCTCCGTCGGCTACATCCGCAACGTGGAACTGGCGCGCCGGATGCTCGAGGGTGATATCGACCCGCATCTGGAGTCGGGCGCGTTCTCGGGTGAGACGGTCGAAGCGATCCTGTGGAGCGGCGCCAGCGGCCGCAGTGCCGAGATCGTGCGCATGGCGCTCGAGCGGATCAACTGGCCGCGGGACGACCCGCGATGGTTCTGGATGCTCTGGCGCCCGCTGCCCGGGCATCGGGACCTGAATGAGGCCGAACAGGCGGACAGCCGCGCGACGTTCCGACTGATTTTGGAGCGCTGCGATCCCAATCTTCGGGCACCGGAATCCGGACAGACGATGCTGCACGAAGTGATCGCTCGGGATCATGGCGTGGGCTTGTCTCTGGCGACCATCCTGCTGGATGCGGGTGCGCGCACGGACATCCGGGACGAATTCCTGAAGAGCACGCCGCTCGGGTGGGCGTGCCGCTGGGGCCGTGTGCCGCTGGTCGAGCTGCTGCTGGCGCGCGGTGCCGATCCGATCGAGGCCGGGGCCGAGCCGTGGGCCACACCGCTCGCGTGGGCCGAACGGCGTCAACATGCGGAGATTGCATCGATCCTCCGGCAACACGGAGCTGACCGATAGCGGTAGTCAGAGTCTGACGATATCCGGCCATCAACTTGTGCGGCCGCCTCGCGCGTTCTCGAAGCGGCCGCGCACTGCCACCGACAAGCTCGCGCGAACCGCGTGTCGGGCTGTCCGGGAGTTCAAATCGAGTCCCAGTACGGACTCGCTGTAAGCGGTTTGTTTTTAGTGGTTTAGAAAGTGGGATTTGCGGGGGCTCGCAACCGACAGTACTTGCAGCTGTGGAGTGGTGGGGCCTGAACCGCGCAGGCCGCCGGCGCTTCGCGCGCGAATGCACTCGTATTCAACGACCAGGCATCGCCCCCTGGCTATGACAGGCTTCCTACTGCCTGGGAAGCCCGAACAGCCGCCGTGCATCGAAGTGATGAACGATCTGCTCACGAGCCTTGTCGAACAACTCAGGTGCCCCCGTGGCGCTATGAATGTCGACGCTCAGTTCGCCATACAGAGACCTCATCGAGGGGAAACGTCTTCGAAAATCTTCAGACAATGTAGCCATGTAATCGTCCATGACCTGATCCGCCTGTTCATTCTCGCTTCCGCTTGCGACTCTAGCCCATTGTTCAAGGACGGTGCGAAGCATGAATACGCCTGCAAGCGTCTGACCGGACTGATGAGCCACGATTGCACCGACCACAAACGGCGGACAGCATCAGGCACGAAGGTGGGAACATCTACGTTCTCGATCGGGGATCGGCCTTCGAGGGTGAGCCTTAACCCCCGGCGACGTATGAGGAACAGCTCAGGCGTCCGCTTGCACGATTGGCACTGATACGCCAACAGAAATGCTTGCTCCACTGGTCCGGGTTCGAACACCAGTTTTCCGATTCTGCCGAACACGTCCAGAACATATGCGGAATTGAAAGCTTCGATACGCTTGCAGAGAGAGCAAAAGACCTTAACGTCCGGCACATTCAAGTGAATTGGGTCAGCGCCCGGTCGCACGGCCTCGGTCGCCCATCCCGCGTTCATCGCCCGCGTCACTGAATCAATTTTTTCTGATACTTGTGTCTTGTCCGGCTTAATCGATACATAGGAATCTGTTGCCGCGACAGTGACGCTCTGATACAGGTGCTTTTGCTCAACTATCAGCTTGATCGCAGCTGTCACGTTTCGTTGAAATTCTTGATGTCTCGCTGCGGCGAACTCTTGCATGTTCATTGAACGGGAAGAGGCTGACATGACTAAAGTTGCGTTGGCCGTTACGTGCTGATCCGGACAATTCCGAAGCCGATCAGCTCCTTCAGCACATCCATTGACTTGGCGTCGAGAGAATCTTTCGAGAACGAAATGTGTCCTAGATCCCTGAAATTCGCAGGAAACGTCACGGTGTCTTCTTTCATGATGACGATGCGATTTCCATAAAGATATCCGGCAGCTCCGAGCTCGAACACGACGTTTTCGCTGGGTCGCCAGATTTGCTTGCCGTCGGCGTCTTTGAACTCTTCATCTGCCGTGAAGATCAGGATGGCGCAGTTGCAAGCCTCCATCACTTCTCGGACCTTCGCGCCTATGGGACGACCCAAGTTCGGTTCCTCTGTCGCGACCTTGTAGGGGATCTTGAACTGATCGAGGATGTGTTTTAGTTGCTCCAGCGCCTTCTTGCTCTTCCCATGGGCGACGAAAATGGCTTGGCCAAGCCCCTTGTTTTCCTGGGGACCAGCGGCCGCACGCCCGACGTGCGACACGGCAAGCGGTTCCTTGGCGTTGCCATTTTCTGGCTCGACAATGGTCGACGCAGCCGTTTCTTGGTCGCTATTAGTGCTTCCTTCCAGATAGCTTGACAACGCCGGCTGGTCGAACTGAAACCTGGTTGAACTGCCGCGGCGGCCTATGACGATTTGCCCTAGGCCTGCTCCAGAAGCGACCTGAAAGAAGCACACGGCTTGGTCATTCAGAATCTTGTCGGAGTCGGCAACGTCATCCGCGAAGTGTTGGTGCCAGTGCGACGCCACGTCCGTTGCAGATAGCGACTCCTCCTCGCGGTGTCCTGCGCGCTCGATCACGGCGTTGTAGGGCGCAATTCTCCGGACCACGTCCAGCATCACGCGCTTGAAAGACGCCGCGTCCTTCAGCAATGTGCGTCCATCGACGGAGAGTCGCATTCGCTCCGCGTGCTCCTCGATGAGCCCCCAGAACTTAAGAGCGTTCAGCTTTCGCCCGTCGAGGTACTTCGAGTCGAGTACTTTTCGAGCCTCTGCTACCGTTGCACCAGTGGGCTTCTTCGCCAGGTAAGCGCAAACGGTAGTGATGTCATCCAAAACCGTACGGATCGGCAGAGCCATCTTATGCCTCCAATACGACATTATGAGGCATAGTGCCATGTCTTGACAAGCTTGGCAATTGGAAATCGAAACACTCCGTTCGGCCCGGGCGGCTCATGTCCTTCCAGATGGAGGTCCACGCCACCGCCTGAGGGACGGGCCCGAGACACGGCGATCGTGTCCCCCTGTCAAATAATTGCCTCCATGAAGCACGCCTTCGGATCAGTAGGCCAGCAGCACGGCACTCCGACATGACGCGTCAGTCCTCAGGTTCGGGCCGCGCGTATCGGCTCGAACGGAAGCGACGTAGTGCTTGGATGGCGCACCCCGCGATGGAGGGCCGCCTCGGACCGTGCGGGTTCGGAGCTATCAGCGCGGTCGAACCGGCTGTCCAACGAGTTCTGCGTGTTCTTCAGTGTAGCTAAGGGATAGTGCGTCCCTCAGCCCTCGTCGCGATTCACCTATCGCTCGTCCGCGGCGCTCGATCGTGAAGGACCTCGCGAGAGTGCGGAGGAGCCCACTGGAGGTCCAGTCCTTTGCGAAGTCTGGCGAGAGCCCGTCGCCGTGCGGCGGCGAATGCCTTTCGAGATGCGCTCGTGGGCTTGGCTTTTCGAACCACCGGAACCTCCGGTTAACGCGCTCGCCAGTATCCCGGCCGGCGTCGCGCATGCGCAACAGCGACGATCTGAACGTTGTCGCCGCGTACCCGATACACGACAAAGAACGGAAAGCGGCGAAGTAGTATCCGTCTTGTGTTACTGAGATACGGGGACCCAGCTTCGGGCCGCTCGGAGATCCGTTCGATCGCACGATCGAGCTCGCGCTGGAAGCGACCAGATGCGGTCTCGTTCCGTTCGCGGTACCACCGCTCAGCAGCCTGCGCTTCGTCGGCAGCGAGCGGATGGAACCCGACCGCGAACTGGGGCATCAGCGCGCGGCGAGTCGGCGGCGGACCTCTGCCCAGGGAAGGGTCTTGACGGCTCCGCTATCGAGCTCCGCCACGCGCCGGTTCACCTCCGTCGCCCAAGCGGCTTCGGCGTCCTCGTCGACGTCGGTGTCGAGGCTGTCGAGTAGTGAGCCGGCGAGTGCTGCGCGGGCCTCGGTCGGGAGCGCCAAGGCCTCCTTCAGGATCTCCGCTGCGTCACGCTTCATGACGCCATTTTAGCCTGTGCTTGAGAGTCTGCTCCTGCGGATGGCGACGGCACGCCAGGGGAACGAGGTGGGGGAACGCGAACGCGGGAGGACCGTTCCCCCCCACTGGAAACCGATCCGCACGGCGGAAAGTGATCCGCCGCTGACGGTAGAGAACGAAGCGCCTCGTCCAAATCATGGAAACTGTTGGACTTCGCCACGTTTGCGGGCGGCGTTCTATGCCGCCCGTGTCCCAGTCGCTGCAGGTGTCGATGCCGGTGCCGGAGACCACCAGGGCGTGAGCGACCCCCACTTGGCTGCCCCCTTCTTCGCCCCACGCCCTGTTCACAGGGGGTCGCTCACGCCCCACTTCCATGTCTGATTCGTCCGGATGCACAGCGCGTCGTCCCGGTCTAGCGTCGAGCGCCGCGCCGCAAGATCTGACGTCATGTCCGGGATCTCGTCGGCTGTCAGGTTTCGGCCGCGGCCTGCGTTCATTGAGTTGCGCGCACTCGTTCTGAATCCTGAACTGCGGCGGCAGACGATCGCCGCCCTCCTGCCTCCATTCCACAAGCGCGCCTCGATCGCCTTGCGATTTCGCCGACGTGCAGCACGGTGGCATGCCCGCCGGCCATCACGACGCGAGATTGTCCGGCGGTCCGCAGCTCGGTGTCGAGTAGCCGGGGGGAGGTTGCCCTCCCCCAGCTCTCACAGAACCGGACTTGTGGGCCTCACATCCGGCTCTTCGAAACGTCGGGGTCGGCAGCATCAAGCCGCCTATG
>WHTS01000189.1:3329-7794 GCA_009377585.1 Betaproteobacteria bacterium | reverse complement strand
CCGGGGTGAATGATGGATTCCTTGTGAATGTCGTCCAGCTCGAAGGCATGGCCGGCAGTGGAATTCACCAGCACGGCGTTCGCCATCGATGTCTTCTTGCCGCTGCCGAAGATCGAGGCTTGCGGCGCCGCGCCCTCGGCTTCGACCAGCGACTGTACGTGGCGGGTCCAGGGCAACGTCACGCCGTGCAGGCACACGCCGATGCTGTCGAGCAGCGACAGCTTCATGTGCGCGATCACGTGCGCCGGAATGTCTTCGAATCGCAGCTCCGCACTGAAGCGCGCGAGCTCGCGCGTCGCATTCGGCAGCAAGGGGGGTTGGGATGCGCTCATTGCATTCGCTCCTGCTTGGCTTGACTGTTTGCTTCCCTGCCGCTTTCTCCGTGCCCGAGAATTGGGCAAAGACGCCGATCGTCGCGAATCATGCGGTCAAGGCCGCAGCGGCGGGAAAGCGGTTTGGATTGTCCGCTAGACCTGTGGCGCTGCGTCCAGCCGGACCACGATGCCTTCGAGCTCGCGCCCCGGGGCGCGATAACGCTTCATCACCAGCGGATCGTGGCCCGGGATGATCTGGTGTATCGAATCGGCCAATCGCCGCAGCGTTTCATAGCCCTTCATGACGTCGCCCAGGTTGAACGTGGTCGGGTACACGCGGTAGTTCTCGAAGTGCTCGTAGTAATGGCTCGTATCGGAGGCGAGCACCACCCAGCCGCGCTCGGTCCAGACGCGCATGCACTGCACGCCGTCGGTGTGGCCGCCGACGTGATGCAGGCTGATCCCCGGTGCTATCGTTTCCTCGCCGTCGACGAAGTGCACCCGCCCGTCGAACACCAACCGGACCATGCCGCACACCTCGTCGGGCTCGTAGCTGTGGCCGAACTGGCGGTAACCCATGTTGCGGCCGGTCGCGTAGGCCATCTCGCGATCCTGCAAATGGAAGCGCGCCTGCGGGAACGCGTCGAAGGTGCCGACGTGATCGTAGTGCATGTGCGAGAGCACGACCTCGCTCACCGTGCTTGCGTCCACGCCCATCATCGACAAGCCCTCCGCGGGGCTGCGCAGGTGCGTGCGCCCGCGCTTTTTCGCCATCGCCGCCGTGAAGCCCGTGTCGACCACGATCGTGCGCTCGGCGTTGCGCACCAGCCAGACGAAGTAGTCCATCGGCATGGGCGTATCGTGCGGGTCGCCGCCGACGAAGTGCACCGGCCGCTTCGCGTCGCGCATCGCGTACTTGATGGCGTAGATGTCGTAGGGAGTCGTCATTTTGAACCTCCTCTCAACGCGCATTTTTGCTTGACGGTCTGTTGAAGATCGGCAAGCAGTTCACAACCGCTCACCGCGGGACGCTCCCCTCTCCCGCCGGGAGAGGGGCTGGGGATGAGGGAGCGAGCTGCAAGACATTTCCATGGTCCATTGCCATGGCCTCGCCAGGCTCGGCCGCGGCTCGGTGCTCGAGCGCAAGCGCGACCATCCAGGCGTCGCGAATTGCGGTCAGGAAATCTCCCGGCCGGTAGCAGTCGCCGGCGAGCTCGTAGGGTACTGCGGCCGCTTCCAGGATCGGGACGCAATCGCGCACCGGACGCGGGCCGATCGCGATCAGGAGCACGTCGCCGATTTCGAGCGTGCTCGGCTGGCTCTTGTCTTTGATCCGGATCTCGAGCGCGCCAGCGCGCACTGCGATGATGTTCGCCTCGGTGACGAGCGTCACCCCCTTTGCCTGCACGCGTTCGATCAGCTCCATCCGGTTGTTACGTGCCATGCCTTGCGCCAGGGTCGCGAGCGCCTCCACCACCGTGACCCGTGCGTCGCGTGCAGCCAACAGATCGGCAGCTTCCATGCCGACCATGCCGCCGCCCACGATGGTGACCTTCGCGCCGCTGCCAATGCCATCGGGGTTGCCGAGATAGTCCCACGCGTGCAGCATCCGAATGCGGGCGTCGAGCGCCGACAGATCGAACGGCGCCGCACGCGGTGCCGCACCGGTCGCGACGATGGCGAAATCCGGCGCGAACGCACGCACGTTCTCCGCCGTGGCGATCGTATTCGTTCGCACCGCAACGCCGAGCGAGCGCACTTCCTGCCAGCGGTACGACCAGATCGGCTCGACTTCCTGCTTGTCCGGCGCCGCCGTGGCAAGCGGCATCTGGCCGCCGGGGCGATCGGTCTTTTCCCACACTTCGACTGCGTGACCACGTCCGGCGAGCACCCGCGCGGCCTCGATGCCGGCAACGCCGGCGCCGAGCACCAGGACGCGCTTGCGCCGCGAAAGCGCCACGGGCGCGAACAGCTGCGGCTCGGCGTGCTCGAGCGCTTCGAACTCGGTGCCGATGAACGGGTTGTGCACGCAGGCGACGTCCTTCTCCAGCGTCAGGCGCTCGAAGCAGACGTTGCAGGCGATGCAGGAGCGAATGGGCGCCGCTACGTTGCCGAACGCTTTCAGGCACCAGTGTGCATCCGCATAGAGGGCGCGCCCGAGCGAGATGAAATCGGCCGACTCGGAGCCGAGCACGGCTTCGGCGTCCTGCGGATCGACGATACGCCCCGCGACCAGGCACGGGATCGACACCGCCTGCTTGATCGGCTTGGCATACGGGGCCAGCATGCCGCGCGGAAAGGACGGCGGCTGAATGCAGTACTTGGACAACTGCGGGCTCTCGTTGCTGCCGCCGGAAAGATCGAGCGCATCCACGCCGGCCCGCTCGAGCGCCTGCGCAGTCGCGACGATATCCGCGTCGCTGTAGCCGTCCGGCACGTACTCCGTGCAGGACAGGCGCACGATCAGCACCGTGGCGGGCAATGCCGTGCGCACCCGCTCGACCGTCTCCAGCAGGAAGCGCATGCGATTGTCGAGGCTGCCGCCGTACCGATCGGTGCGCTTGTTGATGCGAGGGCTCAAGAACTGCTGGAAGAGGTAGCCGTTGCCGGCATGGATCTCGACGCCGTCGTAGCCGGCGTGCACCAGGCGCCGGGCCGCCTGCACGAACAGCTGCTGGATTTCCTCGATCTCGGCGATCGCGAGCGGTCGGACCGCATCGCCGGTATTCGGGTTGTACCAGGTCGATGGTCCGACCGGTTCCATGTTGAGCACCAAACGGCGCAGCAGCGCGCCGCGGTGGTTGAGTTGGCCGAACACATGGCAATCGTGGCGATGGATCGCATCGACGATGCTGGCAAGCCCCGGGATGAAACGATCGTGATAGACGCAAAGCGAATTGTGGTGCGGGCGCGCATGCTCGGTGACCACCATCGCCTCGGTCATGATCGCGGCCACGCCGCCCTTCGCGCGCTCGGCGTAATACATCCTGTCGCGCTCGGTGGACAGCCCGTCGGTGGTGCTGTAATTGGTGCCCATCGGCGCCATCACCACGCGATTCTTGAGCGTGAGACGGCCGATGCGCCCGGGCTGGGCGAGCAGCATTCGTCTTCCTCCTGGGATGAGGCTCGATGTTAAATGTTGTTGCCCAGCGGGGGAATGGGCTAGCATCGGCCTGCCGATTCGGCACCGCAACGCCCACATGGCGGCCGCGCGTTCAACGACCTCGAGCGTCAATCGCCCCTATGAAACCGATCGAATTCCGCTTCGGCGGCTACCAGGAGCCCGCGTCGATCCACAACCGGGCGGCATCGTACTTCGGTGAGCAATTGCACAAGCGGTTGGGCGATCGCGCTCGCTTCGAGCTGATCGGCAGCGTGCTCAAGCTCGGGCGTCCGTCCGGCGATCTCCCTGTCATGGTCGAGCGCGGTGAGCTCGATTTCGCCTACATGGCGAGCATTCGCTTCACCAAGTGGGTGCCGGATTTCGCGCTGTTCGACCTGCCGTTCGTGGTGCAGGACCGCGCCTCGATCCAGCGGGCATTGACGGGCGAGCTCGGCGAGCGATTCAAGCAGGCGATGGATGCCTCACCGTTCAAGCTGCTCGGGATCTGGGACAACGGCTTTCGTTACTTCAGCAACAAGGTGCGTCCGATCCGCGCGCCCGCCGACTGCAAGGGCTTGCGCATCCGCATCCAACTGAGCGAGCTGATCGCCGAAACGATGAGCGCGCTCGGCTTCGTCCCGGTCTCCGTCGACATCAAGGAGTTCACCGAGAACATCGGCTCCGACCGGTTCGATGCGCAAGAGAATCCGCTGACCAACATCTACAACTTCGGCGTGCACAACCACCACCGCTACATCACCCTCTCGGGGCATCTCTTCGGTGTGGCGCTGATGATCTGCGACAAGGCGCACTATCTCGGCTGGCCCGAGGACGTGCGGGCCGCGGTCGACGAGGCCGCGCGCGCCGCCACCACATACCAGCACCGGCTCGCGGCCGCCGAGGACGGCGAGGTCCGCCGCAAGCTCGATCCGGCGAAGAACGAGGTGATCGAGCTTACGCCGGAAGAACGCGCCGCCTTCGTCGCAGCAGTGCGGCCGGTGCTCGACAAGCATCGTGGCAAGCTCGACCCGACGTTGTTCGAATACCT
>WHTS01000189.1:0-3247 GCA_009377585.1 Betaproteobacteria bacterium | reverse complement strand
GGGGTCAGGTCTTGATTGTTGCATATCGCCAATGCACGGGGTCACACCACGAGTTCAGCGCCTGGTCATGAGATGCAACAAAGCACGGGGTCACATCACGAAGTCAGCGCTTGATCAGGCCTTGACTTTGCCTCATGAGATGCAACAAGCAAGACCTGACCCCTTGGCGACCGCGCAAGCGCGATCCGCAGGACTCGGCGTGCCTTGGCAAGCTCAGTCCCGGCTAGCACGCTCGGCCTGAACGATGTCGATCAGCGCAGCACCGTAGCGCTCCAGGCGCTTCTGACCGATTCCGGAAATCTCGCCCAACGCATCGATGTCGCGCGGCACGCGCCGGGCGATCTCGGCCAAGGTCGCGTCGTGCAGGATCACATACGCCGGCACCGCTTGTCGGCGTGCTTCCTCGCGGCGCCATTCCTTGAGCCGGGCGAGCAGATTTGCATCGGGCGCAAGCTCCGAAGCTGCGCTTGCAAACCGACCCCGCGATGCCTTGACCGGCCTGGCTTCGATATTGCGACGCATCTCCACCCGGTGCTCGCCGCGCAGTATCGGCCGCGCTGCCGCAGTCAATCTCAGCGCGCCGTATCCCGCGTGATCGACCTCGGCATAGCCGAGGGCGACCAATTGCCGGAACACGCTGCGCCACTGGGCATCGTCGACCTCCGCGCCGATCCCGAATACGCCGAGCCGATGATGATCCCAGCGCAACACTCGCTCGTTGGTCCTGCCTCGCAGGACATCGACCAGGTGCACCGCACCGAAGCGCTGCCCGGTCCGATAGATCGCCGATAACGCTTTCTGTGCCGCTTCGGTCGCATCCCAGGTCTGGGGCGGAACCAGGCATGTGTCGCAATTTCCGCACGGGCCGCTCTCCTCGCCAAAGTACGCGAGCAGGCGAACGCGACGGCATTGCGCGGTCTCGCACAGCGCAAGCAGCGCATCGAGCTTGGCGGTCGAGATGCGCTTGTGCGCTTCGCCTGCTTCGGACGCATCGATCAGGCGGCGCTGCTGCACCACGTCGCCCAGCCCGTAGGACATCCAGGCATCGGCGGGGAGCCCGTCGCGGCCGGCGCGGCCCGTTTCCTGGTAGTAGCCTTCGATGCTCTTCGGCAGATCGATGTGCGCGACGAAGCGCACGTCCGGCTTGTCGATGCCCATGCCAAACGCGATCGTGGCGACCATGACGATGCCCTCGTCGCGCTGGAAGCGCATCTGGTGCTCGTTGCGGCTCGCGGTGTCCATGCCGGCGTGGTAGGCAAGCGCCGCAATCCCCTGGCCGCGCAGCCAGTGAGCCGTCTCCTCGACCCGCCGTCGCGACAGACAGTAGACGATGCCCGCCTCGTCCGGATGCTGCGCGCGAACAAAGCGAAGCAACTGCGCGCGCGCGTCGGCCTTGTCGACGATGGTGTAACGGATGTTGGGCCGATCGAAGCTGGAGACGAATACCTGCGCGTCGGCCAACGCGAGGCGCTGGATGATCTCGGCGCGCGTTTGCGGATCGGCCGTTGCCGTGAGGGCGATTCTCGGCACTGCCGGAAAGCGTTCGTGCAGCACCGAGAGCTGGAGGTATTCGGGGCGGAAATCGTGGCCCCATTGCGAGACGCAATGCGCCTCGTCGATGGCGAACAGCGCCACCCGCGCGCGGCCGATGAGATCCAAGCAGCGTGGCGTCGTGAGCCGTTCCGGTGCGACGTAGAGCAGATCGAGCCCGCCACGCACGAACGCCTGCTCGACCGCTTTGGCCTGGTCGATGTCGAGGGTCGAATTGAGGAAGGCCGCGCGCACGCCGAGCTGGGTGAGCGCTGCCACCTGATCCTGCATCAACGCGATGAGCGGCGAGACCACGACCGCCGTGCCTTCGCGCAGCAGCGCCGGCACCTGGTAGCACAGCGATTTGCCGCCGCCGGTGGGCATGAGAACGAGCGCGTCGCCGCCGGCGCTCACGCGCTCGATGATCTCGCGCTGCGAGCCGCGAAATTCGGTGTGGCCGAAGGTCGTGCGGAGGACCTCGAGGGCGGGGGCTTTAGCGGGCATTCACCCGCCACGTCGCATTTTTTCTCACCTCTACGCGGCCCATCGCTTCCCGCGGCTCGCATGGTCCACGACCAGCTCGAAGACGTTATCGCATTTTTGCTTGAACAGCGCACGCTCGTAGCTATCCGGCAAATCGCGGTCCAGCACGCGCTCGATCTCCGAACGGACCTGTCGCTGGGTCTGATTGTCCTTGTACCAATCCTGCACCAACAGTTTGGGGTGCTCTTCCACCAGGCGCTTCAGAAGCTGCCTGGCCGCGAGCTTCACTCGCTGTGTCTCTTCCTGCGTCATGCTGTCCTTCTTGAGGAGGTCGAAGAGCTCCAGCTCGTCCTCGGTCAGCCCTTCTCGGATGTGCCGCTCGGCTTCGTCCTGCAGCGCCTGCGTGAACTTGACCAGCTCGTCGAAATAGTTTTCGGTGGAGGCAGCCCCCGAGTTATAGGCATCGATCACCGCTTGCAGGCGCTGCGCAAAATCGCTCCGGGTGACATTCTGTGCCAGCATCTGCGCCAGTTTGTGATCCAGGCACGCCCGCAGGTCCGCAATCTCGATGTGCTTGTGGGGCGTGTGCTTGAACTCCTCCCTCAACTTGTCGACATCGACCTTGCTCAGATCCCAGGTACGCCCCTTCTGCACGATCCGGTACTCGGCGGTGAACTGCCGGGCCGTGTGCGCCTGAGTATCATCGACGACCACGCTCTCGTCCAGCAACTCGGCGATGCGTTGCGCCACCTGCTCGATGTCGGCCTGATCGACGATGGCGTCCATGACGCCGCGCAGGTATTCGAACGCGGACACGATACGGCCCTTGCCTCGTCCCACCACTTCCGGCTTGCACGCCTCGTAGAGCGACGAGATCGCGTTTTCGTAGACGTTGAATGCCTTGCGCGTTTCATCGCTGGCGAGGAGCGAATTCGCATAGTCGTTGAAGCGGCCGAGCTTGGCGAATATGTCGTCTCGGTCCAGCGCCTCACGCAACGGCACACCCTGCTCGCGCAGGTAGGCAAGCCCGTGTTCGATCGAGTCGTCGAGCAACGCGAACAGCGCCGACTTGTTCCGGACCGGGGGCTCCTCGTCGTCAGCGGGTCCGCTGGCATAGTCGCGCAGCGCGCGCTTCATGTTGCGGAACACGTTGTAGTAGTCGACGATCTCGCCGTTCGCTTTAGTCACGCCGCCGATCTGATACGACGTTACGCGATTGGCGCGCGCGATGGTC
>WHTS01000188.1 GCA_009377585.1 Betaproteobacteria bacterium | reverse complement strand
TGGAGCTGGCGCTCCTTGTAGTGGCCATCCGGGAAGCTCCTGTGATGCTCGGGTGTTCGAGCCAACTCATCAACGCACGGGGCGCTCCCGCCTCCCCTTACAGTCGACGGTGAGCTCCCGGACGCGCATGCAACGTGTACGCCTTTTCGGGGTTAGCGATGCTGCGAGAGGAAGAAGCGGACCATCTCGGCCGACGCGTCGGGGCCACCGGGGTCGCTATGCGATCCGGCCGGGCTCCCCCCGGACCAGGCGTGGCCGAAGTCATGCAGTACCCAGTGCTCCACCACGGGACGATCGTCGGCGTCGAAGTAGATCGTCCGGGTGTACTTGCGACCGTCCGGTCCTACGCCCGTCCGCACACTATTGCGAAGAGGTGCGTGCAACGAGCGAGTCGACGTGACCTGGGTTACGACCGCCGCACCGTTGCTGTAATTCACGGTCTTGTCAGTGTCGCCGTGAAATACGATGGTAGGCATTCCTGGTGACTCTATGCCGGAGACCGAGCGCGCGCCGCTACCTGAACCTGCTCTCATCGCCCGGAACGCAGATGGAACGTCGTGCGCAGCAGCATACGGCAGACCCGAGTGGCACCCAACGGCAGCGTACAACTCGGGATAGGTGCAACCGAGAACTACAGCCATGGCAGCCCCTGCAGACAGACCGGCCACAAATAGGCGACGCTCGTCTACCTGGTAGTTCCTGGCAACCTCCCGGGTGATTCCCGCAATGATCGCGGGTTCGCCCCGATCCCGCTTCTGGTCCTCGGCTCGGAACCAGTTCCAGCACTTCGAGGCGTTCGCATTCGCATCCTGGGCGGGGTAAACCACGAGGAAGCCGTGCCGCTCGGCCAGGAAATTCATGCGCGTGCCAGCGGCAAAGTCTTCCGGAGATTGCGTGCAACCGTGCAACATGAGCAGCATAGGCACGGGATCCCGTGGCTCTCGCCAATAGCTCGCAGGCACATAGAGCTTGTACGTGCGAGTTCCTGCGCTGCTGGTGTAAGTGTGGCCGAGGAATTCGCCTTCAGGTGTTGTTTCCAGACCCGTCGGCGGGGGGCGCGTGCCATCCCTGGCTTTGGGCGAGGATCGGTTGTATGCCTCTCCGATTTCCGCATTGCTGTCTTGGTGGGGCGGGGACTCCCGAAGCAGACCCGCGCTTGCGAGCGCCTGTTGGATCGTCTGCAGCACCCCCTC
Source organism: Betaproteobacteria bacterium (assembly GCA_009377585.1). NCBI lineage: Bacteria > Pseudomonadati > Pseudomonadota > Betaproteobacteria > Betaproteobacteria bacterium. The sequence goes on along the minus strand of WHTS01000188.1, from coordinate 6,740 downwards.
CCTCGGATGCTTCGATGGTCCAGTGTGAGTTGCTTTGCGCGCTTCCATGCTGCCGAGAATCTTTTCTTTGAGATCGCGGTACAAGTTCAAGAGGCTCTCCGATGGACTGGCGATGATAGCGGTGCGGACGAACGGTGCGTGCGGTCGCTGCAAACGGGTGCAACGGACATCAGAACGCCGACGCGTCCCGACATCCATGCGTACAACCCAGCAGCGGAGATTATCCGGGAGATGCGGCGCTGCATTCGTGCAATTCGCCGCATGCACAGACTGAGACTCGCGACCCAATGTCGGTGATGCGCGCGTCGCGGCGGCCGGCATCCTGCAATGACCTCGATGCGTCCAATCCGGCATCCCGATGGATGCTGACGCCGTACCGCACGATCAGTTCTCCGGCAAGCCAAGCCGTGATCAGCGAGGGGCGGCCCCGCCGAAGGAAAGGATCATTGTCATTCCCTTGGTGCAGAACCCAGTACACCCGCGGCAAAAATTTGCGCTAGATTTGGATCGCTGCCGCTCAAGCTACGTAAGACAGAACGACACGAAGGGCGGGAAGGACGGTACTGCTTCATTCAGGAAGATCACTGCGACCTCCCCTAATCGGGTCGACTGCAAGGTCGCCGGGTGCGTGCAAGCTGACATCGCTCTGATCGGATTTGGTCGCTTTGGGGATTGACCTAGATGTTTTCATCAGGCGGACAGTCTTAACCCATATTTGCCCCGACAACAGGCTGGTCGTCGTAGACCGTTTTCGGGGAGTGAAGTAGATCGGCATCGTTCCGGCATCCTTCGTTTATGCCCGCACGCTCCAGCGCGATCAGGCAATTCTTAACCCCACGCTCAACGAGAAAGCCCCGCCGAAGCGGGGACTTCCGAGAATCGATACCTTGCATCAATCGCCGGGCGGCTTCGGCTTGGTCTTGTCTTTCCCGCTGCCAGGCGATTGACCCGTATCGCTGCCGCTGAACTTGTCCGCGTCTTTGGTTCGCTTGGCGTCTGTCTTTCTGGCATTTGTCCAAGGCAGACCCCGAGAGCCCCTCACAACTCGCCATGGGGCTTCGTGGCGGAACCCGCGTCGGTCTGAGCGATAGTCGCTGTGGGTAGTGCGAAACAAAGAACGGCTGTAGTTATGGCGATGATCTTAGGCATGAGGATCCTTTCGGCGATAAGTATTGGCGCTTGTGATTTGAACGCATGCATCTGCATGCGTCGTGCCCGGGCACAATCGGTGCATTTCCGACTGCGGCCAACTCATCCCAAGCAGCTGGCGCATGATACCCACCCAGGCTGACCATGAAACGATATCGAGTTGTCGGGCCGGTGTTCTATCTGGACCCATCGGGACAAAGTATCGCTATCCCCCTGGGAATGTGCGTTGATGTCGAATGGGCGGACGGCAATGCTGAGATATTTATGCGATGGAGAACACTGCACGGGCAAGCGCAACAGCAAACCATCTCCGCCGCGCTATGGGCGAAGTTTGTAAACGTTCATATGGATCCGGAGGCGCTCAATATTTACATGGATGGTTTTCATTTCTACAACGGAGACATGAAAGCCCAGATGGAAGCTCACCACTACTGCTCGGCGGTGAACGACGACGTGAACCAGTGCGTCATCTTCGACGGCAACGGGCGCGACGCGAAGATCATGGGTGTCGAGTACATCATCAGCTCGAAGCCGTTCGAAACGTTGCCGGCTGAAGAGAAAAAGCTTTGGCACAGCCATGTGCATGAGGTGAAAAGCGGGCAGCTGGTCGCGCCTGGAATTCCGCAGAAAGCCGAGCATGAATTCATGAAAAAGATGATTGGCACCTACGGGAAGACCTGGCACACCTGGCATACCGATCTGAAGCTCACGCTGCCGACAGGTCATCCGCTGCTGATGATGGGCTTCACTGCCGATGGCCAGGCAAACGAGCAGATGGTCGCGGAGCGTGACAAGCGCTTCGACATAAAGTCTGAGGAAAAACGAAAGGATCGCGAAAGCATCGCTGCACCGGCCATTTCTCATGGCGCCGATGCGTGGCAGCAGGCCGATGTCGTGCAGCTCACGCTGCAGCCGCTCGCGACGGGGGCCCCGGTACCGCATTCACACAGGGCTGCGCCATCGGACAGAACACCAGCCAAGCAGCCGCCGGAATCCCAATGACCGACCTTGACTGTTGACCGCGTCGGCGCGCATACCGCTTCCCGCGTAACCGTCGGCTGGATGAGCGGAGCGCCTTGCGCATTACTTCGGCGCGACACAGAACCGCGAAGCCGGTCTCGGCACCAGTCTACGTCACGCGTCGGATCACCGCAGGGTGCTTGTTCTTCCGATAGCACCCGAGCCGTGCTCCTTCGCATATACCTTCGTGAATTCCGCGCCGAGGAGAAAGATCTGAGCGGAGTAGTACACCCAAATGAGCAGTACAACGAGCGAGCCTGCCGCGCCGAACGCCGACGTGACGCCGCTCTTACCCAGATAGAGACCAATGCCGAACTTGCCCATCTCGAAGAGCGCCGCTGTCACCACAGAGCCTATCCACACGTCGCGCCATGCGATCCGGATCGTCGGCATGAACTTGTAGATCATGGCAAACAGAAGGCAGCTAAGTGCCAGGGACGATGTGAAGTTGATGAGTTGTAGCAAAGTTTCCCAACCCTTGAAGTGGCTCCCCCACCAATTTCCCAACGCCGCCACTGCGGCACTGAACACCAAAGAAACCAACAGCAGGAAGGCGATACCCAGCACGATTCCAAACGAAAGCAGCCTTGTTCGAACGAACTCCCAGATGCCGCCCGACCGACTCTCGGTCGGAACATGCCAGATGCGATCGAGCGAGTTCTGGATCTCCGCCAGTACCGTTGTCGCGCCGAATAGAAGCAGCCCAATGCTCACGAGCGCTGCAAAGGAACTGGTTTTCGGTTCACTTGCACTCTTGATGAGTCCTTCCACCACCACCGCGCCCTCGTGTCCCATGAGTCCTTGGAGCTGTGAGACGATCTCGCCCTGTACCGCGTCACGACCAAATATCAGGCCAGCGACTGAGATCACGAGAATCAACAGGGGTGCCAGCGAGAAAACCGTGTAATAGGCGATCGCCGCCCCCATGCTGGACGCGGAATCGTCGACCCATGCTAACAACGCTTGGCGGATGAGTGACCCAATATCGCGTGGCGACAACAAGAGCTTGCCCCCAGCGCGCCGGGACAACGTGGTTTTCATGGTTCGGTCCGGCTTTCTCGTGGAGGGCAACTATATGCAATTGGTACACCCTGCCGATGACTCTTGATGGACGAGATGCCCGACCGCGGCCTCAGGGACCGACCCCATTTTCGAGTCTCTCCGGAGCACTCAGCTCTTCCCGTCTGCTGCTTCACACTGCTGTCAGCATGAACCGGCCTGCCCATCCTCGGAGCCGCTGTCATAACGTCGGCGACTCAGAGGTGAACGGTAGATGCGGTCGCGTTCCCGGGCCACCTTTTTGCTATGCACGATTGATTTCCAATTTCAATACACAGTCCGTTGTCTGGAGGAGCAAGTGATGGAAGCTTCAATGCACCCGGGCGTTCCGCCGGCGCGGCTCGACGCCGACTCGATGCGATTACCCTTGGCCGCCGTATCATGGGGCGCCGTCCTAGCCGGAGCATTTGTGGCCGCGGCGCTGTCGCTGATATTGCTCATTTTGGGCACGGGCTTGGGTCTCACGGCGGTTTCTCCATGGAGCGACGAGGGTGCTTCAGCCAAGACGCTGGGCGTTGCGGCCATTGCGTGGATGATGTTCGTTCACCTAAGCTCATCCGCGCTCGGAGGTTACATCGCGGGCCGGTTGCGCACGCGATGGGCAGATGTACAGAGCGATGAGGTGTACTTCCGCGACACCGCGCATGGATTGGTTGCGTGGGCCGTCGGCATCGTTCTGGGTGCAGCCTTGCTTTCTTCGGCAGCTACAGCGGTGGTGGGGGGAGCGGCAAAGGCCGGGGCGGCAGTTGCCGGTACGGCAGCAGCGGGCGCGGCTGCCGGTGCACCATCTGCGGACGGCACCGAAATCGACGTGACTTCTTATGTCGTTGATGGCTTGTTCCGCTCGGATCGTCCTCGCGAGGCTGACGATGCCTCGGTACGACAGGAGGCCGGACGGATTATCGCCAATGGATTGCACCAGGACCTGACTCCGAGCGACAGAAGCTACCTTACGGGGCTCATCAGTGTCCGAACAGGTCTGCCGCAACCAGAGGCGGAAAAGCGATTGACGGAAGCAATGACCCAGGCAAGAGCCGCAGAGGCGAAGGCGCGGGAAGCGGCGGATGCGGCCCGTAAAGCGCTCATACATTTGTCCATCTGGACATTTCTGGCGCTTTTGATCGGAGCATTTGCTGCTAGCTATGCTGCGACCATAGGCGGTCGCCAGCGCGACAACGCGAATCTGCGGTCAGCAGTGTAGAAGAGTAGGAGAAACGACATGCGTTCTATTTTACTTTGGGCAGTCGGCGTACCCATCCCGATCATCATTCTGATCGCGCTACTTACTTAATTAGTAGGTGAGCAGACGGGATACTGCTTCGGGCCAACTTCCGCTTCTGACCGCGAACAGTCAATCGTGCACTGATGATGGTTTGAATGCAGCTATTGAGGTGACGCATGGATTCCAAGGATGTCAGCGAGCCTATTTCGAAGGCTCCTCGGGGTCCAGGTGCTTCGCCAGTTCCATGGCGTCGTGCAGCACCCGGCCAATGACAACCAGATCGTCCTCGATCCGATAGATCAGGAAATGCCTGGGCCGGCGCACGATGCCTGTTGTCGCGCGTGCGCGCTCCCTGCTGAGACGCAGGTGCCAAGAGCGTACTCCCTTGCCAAGCTCCGGACGCTCGATGCTGCCGGCTCGGTGCGGTTGATCAGAAATGTCACGCAACGCGGTCACGACCAGGGCTTCATAACGCTTACGGGCCGCTTCACCGAACCGTTCGTGTGTCCAGGCCAGAATGGCGACGAGGTCGGCATGCGCTGCAGCGGATAGCCGATAGCGGGCCATCAACCCGTCTGTGCCCGATCGATGGCCTGCCGTCCCAGTTGTCCGATGAAGTCTTCAAGCTGATCATCGGCGAGATCGGTGTAGCGGCCGGCGGCGATGTCGGCCCAGCCCTTGTTGGCCGCTTCCTTCAGCAGCTTGAGCTTGACCGCCTCGAGCCGTTCGCGCTGCTCGATCAGGCGCAGGCCTTCGCGCAGCACTTCGCTGGCGTTCTGGTAGCGCCCTGATTGCACCAGGGCTTCGACGAAATCGTGTTGATGCGCGCTGAGCACTACGTTGCGTGTCGGCATGGTCGGTGATTCCCGATTGAAGGTAGCCTGAGCATAGCGGAGTTGGCGTATTATGCCAATCAAGCTGGCGGCCCATATAGGAATCGTCCTTGTAATTGGGTGAGTTGATCGCCGACCTGGAGACATCCATGCCCGGCGTCCATGAACTCGCCGCGCTGATGTTCAGGCACGGATTACCTTGCCCGAGTCTGTCCGGCAGGCCTTGGGCGTAACGACCGGCGATAAAGTGGCGTTTGAGGTGCGAGACGGCGAGGTCATCCCCACCCGTGCCGAGGCCGAGCACGAAATCCAGGGATCGGCGCATTCCTGGAAGCCGACGTCCGCAAGGGCAGGAACATCGGAACGCTCTCGAAGGAGTTCCCCCGAGCCATCCTCGCCAACACACAAGTTTCGATGAAGACATGGAGGGCGAGGTGGCGCTCTAATGCGCACCGTGCGTGCTGTGTTATTCCATGAGTGCACCACAACTTTAGAAGCTCGATGCAGCGGCCGAGCGCGCGCGGTGCGGCGAGCCGAAAGGCTTCAAGCCGCCGGATGCTGTGTGGCTAGGCGGGGGACTCGTGGCTGTTGACGGAATCCCCTGGACCGCAGTGGACTCCTCCTGTACCGCCGCTTAGGCTGTGTGTCAGAATCAGTCCACAACGCAGTCCATACTTGGAGTTGCGTCGTGCGATAGGTTTTCATAGTCAACGAGTTAGGGTTCGGGTGCTGTTCTCTTCACCCGCTCATTTGACGTTCCAAGGAAGGCCAGCGAGTTCCATGGAGAGCTGAAAATGGGGGGCTGCGGTCTCCGTCTACGTTCTCGGGATGTTCCACCGAAAGCCTCCGGAGGCTGGCGGAAGCCAGCACTGTTGATGTTCACTCCGAACTGACCCAGGGTTGGGTCAGTTCTTGGTGGACATCAACACGTAGGTTTCGCGAGACTTGGTGAAGCCGGAGAGGGTATCGAGGCAACACCGATGTGGACGGATCTGCTCGTAGCCGTCGTTCCATCGCGGCACCCGTTGCTCGCGCATAAGCGGGTTGCGCTTCGAGACGTTGTGAACTATCCGCTCATCCTGGCCCCATCCCCAAGCGAGCGAAGGATGGTATCGTCAGATCGAACGAATATTGCGTACAGTCAACGTGCCACCCGTCATAGCCGAGTACGTCGGTTCGCACGATCTCTTGCTCGCACTCATTGCGGCGTGTCGCTGATCGGCATAAAGGAGCCGGGGATGATCGGCATATTGGAGCCAGGTTAGGCGGGTGAAACGGACATCCCGATGGGGTTAAGGATGCGTGGATTTGGTGGCTGACGGAGGTGATTTGGGCGCTCGGTACGATTGGCCATCGAGCACGAGGCAGTAGGCGTTGTGGCGCAATCGATCGAGGGTGGCTGAGGCGAGCAGCCGATTGGCGGGGAAGGCCTGATCCCACTCGGTGAAGTCGAAGTT
>WHTS01000187.1 GCA_009377585.1 Betaproteobacteria bacterium | reverse complement strand
CGATCGAGAGTTCGTGGTTCGGACCGTCATCTCGACGACCTGATCAACCCTGCATAACGGCAAAATCATGCGCCCCACGGCCTCGCGGGCGGATTTCATGAATAATGCAGGTTAGGAGTTCCCGAATGAGAGGTCAACCGCACGGTGTTCGGCGAAGATTGCGATGAAAATCTCGGTGGCCCGACGGCCTCTTGCATCCGAAATCGCCCAAGTTGCATCGCTCCGACGCAAGTTGAGCGCGATGCGCGAGCGCGGGGCAGGCAATGTACCAGCACACCCGCTCGGGTCACTTACGCTGGTCGCTGGCTACGCCCACTGCAGCCTACAGGGCACCCAACTGAAGTTCTCAATTCGTCGCGGATACACTTCCGACTCACCGCCTTGGATCACACCCGATTTCCTTTGGTCTTCTAGTTGATTCTCGGGTGGGTGTTGATATATTCTAGTCGATATGACTAGAATTACGGTGCCAATATGCCCTCTTCGAGTTCCCGATCGCCCACACTGCCGGGACACTGGCAGCTACAGGACGCCAAAGCGCGTTTCAGCGAGCTCGTTAGGCTCGCCCGGTCTGACGGTCCGCAGCACGTCAGCGTTCACGGCCGCGACGAGGTCGTCATCATCGCGGCTGAAGAGTTCCGCAGACTGAGCGGCGCGCATACGGGACGAGAACTCATCGCGGCGATTCAATCGTCGCCTTACCGAGAAATCGAAATCGAGCCAGCCCGGGGATCGATGCCTGTGCGCGACGTGTCGCTGTGATCGGCTGGCTTCTCGACACGAATATCGTTTCCGAAATTCGTCGGCCGCGCCCGGAGCCGAAAGTGCTCGCGGCTATCGAGGCAAAACCGCTTGAGCACCTCTATATCAGCATCGTCACACTCGCGGAAATCCGCTTCGGCATCGAGCAACTTGAAGACTTGAAGCGGCGTACCGAGTTGAACAATTGGCTTTCGAATAAGGTGCGCCCGATGTTCGAACAGCGCGTTCTTCCAATCACCGAAGACATCATGGTCAAGTGGCGGCTGCTTGTCGAGGACGGTCGCAAGGCCGGGCATACGTTCTCTCAGCCTGACTTGATCATTGGAGCCACCGCCATACATCACGGACTCACGGTCGTGTCGCGTGATACGACCGACTACATCCGCGCGGGGGTTCCGACCTTCAATCCATGGAACGACCCACTGCCCAGCGATCCGCAATGACTCGAGCCAGCAACGACCACGCCGCCCACGTGCGTCCCCGAGCACCGAAACCTCGTCGGCCAATCGCCGCGGATAAGCTTTTCAAAGCACCCTTAAGCTAACGGACTCCGTATCGCCGGTGCTTCGAGGCGCAATTCGTACAGTGTCCGGTAAACGAGTCAACGACTTGTTGAACCCGACATCGTCCCGAGCTGCTCGCCGCGGTTGAATGCTCGCAGTGCCCTTCGGATCTGTGCGGGACCATAGATCGGCGAATTCATCGTCTACGCGCACCGACTCATAAGACCTGATGCGAGCAGAGCGATGAGCAATGGCCGCACGTTGTTTTCGTCAATTGCCTGTACGCCGGTTACCGCGCCGCATTGGCGGCGCACATCGCTCGCGAATTCTCTTCCACCCATTTCGGGCTGAACATGCCTCGCGCAAGATATCGAGGTACTCGTCGGGATCGACATCCTCATCTGGAGGCATCGCGCTATCCGCGATGTGCGCGACCAAGGCGTGCCTCGTCGAGCGATTCGCAGCGCTCGCAACAATTCGGCTAAAAGCTTCGCAGCAATAGGCAAAGGTCTCGCGCTTGCGGAAGTCGATATCAAGGAGCCACTCGCGCCGACGTACTTCCGGCAATCCAATCGTGACTCGCTTGCAATTGTGGAAAATATGCGCCGCCTCGTGAACCACGAAGTCGTCGAAAGCCCCCTCAGCTTCAAAATAGCGCTTCGATACGTAGCACGTCGTCGCTTGGCTCAATCCAACCAAGCGCGGCGCATCCGGCCCGAGCAACGGCGCGACGATGCTCTCGAGATAAAGATTGGAAAGCGTCCATGCCGTGCTGCACCAGACGGTTTCCGTAAGCACGGATTCGATGTTCGCCGAAGTCAAGAACACCACGCAGCGCCCTAGCATATCGAGCACGATGGGCTGCTCGTCGAGCGGAAACAAGCCTTGCACCATGGGCGCGACCTTCTCGATCGTCAGGCGCGTCACGTCCACTTCGGGCAGCGTCCGGAAGCTCCGTGCGTGAGCCACCCGTTCGCGAACTGCGTCAACGAGCGCACTGCGCAACGCGGCTTTCGCTCTTCGCATGCAATCGATTACATCATTGCCGGGCCAGCAGACATAGGCGTTGATGTCGCAATGACCCGTGCGGAGGTAGTGCGAGACGTGTTCCTCGGAGGTATTCGGCATCGAAATGGCGACGTCATCCATGAACGTCATCTGCACCAAGTCTTCTGGGAAATTGCGCAGCGCTCCGCAAAAAAGCTTCTGACTTGGGAGCAACCACTCACGCGCTAGGCCTTGCCAATACTGGAACACTGGCTGGAGCGGGTGAAGAGAACAGCACCCGACTTCTAACTCGTTGACTGTGAAAACCTATCACACAATGCCTTGCAGATATGGACTGGGTTATGGACTGATTCTGCCACACAGGCTAAGCGGGCGGTACAGGGTGCGTCCACAGGTCCAGTGAACGCCGTCAACAGCCACGAGTCCTCCCACACAACGGATCTCAAAACCGTTGCTCGATGAAGCCAACTCCTTGATTTCGAGAATTGGAAGGGTGCGTAGATCGTCGCTGCCCGCAGAGAACTGATACGAATTTGCGACGCTCTCAGCGAAGTATCTGCCAGAGCCGATCTACCACTTTAGCAGGCGCGCATCTCCTCGGGCAGCACGCCGATCACCGGAACCGGGCGGTTGCGAAAGGCCGTCTTTTCGTTCAGGTACAGAACGGCCGTCTTGACTCCCGGCACGGCGCGGATCTTGTCAACCTCCGATACCCGGGATCGCCTCAGGAAGCTGTTCGCCGGTGAGTATCGAGATCTGCTCGCTTAGAAAATCCATATACGTACTATCGGCAGCATGCTGCGATTGACGGACGCTCAATAAACGGATGCGGCAACATTTTCCCAAAGAGAACGTCTCCGAAGGGCGTCCGGGGCGCAAGCCCGTTCCCGGCGTTCGGTGCTTGAAGCGGTGCTCTGGATTTTGAACACGGGCGCACAATGGCACATATGCTTCCTGCAGTGCTATGCGAACTACAAGACGGTGCACCGACGCTTTCAGAATTGATGCGTGCAGGACGTGCTGCGCGAGATTCTGAAAGAGCTGGCCAGACGCGAAGAGGCCAAATGAGACGGCCCGAGGCCCGATCCAATTGAGGCAAACAGGTGACTGAGGTTCTTCTCGCTGCGGCGTTCACGCTCGTCGCACTCTTGTACTCTGCGGTCGGGCAGGCCGGCGGCACCGGCTATGTTACCGTTATGGGCTTGCTTGGGTTTGAGCCTGGAGTAATCAAGGCGACGGCGCTGTCGTTGAACATCCTTGTAGCGGCAATCGGCTGTGCGCGGTTCTATAGCGCTGGGTTGCTGACGTGGCGCCCTGCTACCCCTTTGGCATCTTGGGCGCGCCGTTTTCGCTCCTGGGAGGCACGATCAATCTGCCACCAACGATCTACCAGCCGATAGTTGGCGCGTTGCTGTTGCTCGCAGGTTGGCAAATGGTCCGCTCTGCACGGGCCGCTGCGCGACGTGACGCGAACGCGGCAAAGGAACCGCCCTTTGTTGCGTCATTGATCGTGGGCGGTGCTATCGGGTTCGGTTCGGGCATTACGGGCATCGGCGGCGGCATATTCCTGGCACCGTTGGTTATGATGCTAGGGTGGGCAGAGACTCGCCAGGCAGCGGCAATTTCCGCCTCGTTTAATCTCCTGAACTCGGCAGCCGCGCTGGCTGGCGTCTGGGCAACGGTGACGGCGCTACCTTCGCAGCTGCCGGTATGGCTGGCTGCTGTCGCTTTTGGGGCCCTTGTAGGCTCCTGGATGGGCTCGCGTTACCTCAAGCCCACGAGTCTTCGCGTGCTGCTGGCCGTGTTGTTGTTCGTAGCGGGCGCGCGGATGATCGTGAGCCCGTTTATGTAGGCGGCGTTTGGCCTACCCAGGGGAAAGGCCGCCAGATGCAGCCGACGACGTCTGCGACGTCTCTTAAAGCCGCTGAGTGCTCGCGCCGATCAGTTGTTGCCGATATGCTCTTGCCGATATGCGCGGTACGGCGATTCGTCATTTTGATTGCTGTAGCCAAGAAGAAGGAGTCGGCATCGACATCACGGCGCTGCTGCTCGCGGGTGTCGCCTTCGTAGCGAGTATCTGGCTCATGGTCGAGGGCGCGGAGAAACTCACCGAGAGCTTCCTGCGGATCTCAATCACCTTTGGAGTCTCGACCTTCCTGCTCGGCTACCTCCTGAGTGGCATCGATCTTGAGAACCTGGCGGTCGGGATCGCCGGCGCCGTCGGCGACATGCCAAGCGTGGCCTTAGGAACTGTCATCGGCTCGGCCACCTTTCTGCTGTCGTTCGCGGTCGGCGCGACCGCCGTATTGGTTCCGCTCCAAAGCGACACGCCGCGGCGGCTTCTGGTCCTGACCCTCCTCAGCCCCGTGCCGCTCGCGCTCCTCGCCCTCGATGGCACCTTGTCCCGGGTGGACGGGGCGATTTTGTTCGCCGCGTCGCTGGTCTTGATTGCCTACGTCGTGCACACCGCACGGACGCATCCCTTGATGAAGCCGAACGAGCACAAGATCCGCAAGGCGCTCCGCCCGCGCCCGAAATGGTGGGCACCGGTGCTGCTCATCGGCGCCACGATCGCCATCATCATCGGCGCGGAGATCTTTCAGTGGAGCGTGAAGGAGCTGCTCGCGCTCCTCGGCTGGCAGGCCGCCTGGTTCGGCATGATCATCGTCGCCGCCGCGGTGAGTTTCGAGGAAGTGCCGCGCATGCTGGCCCCGGCACGTCAGGGCCACGCCGAGATCAGCGTCGGCAACATTCTGGGCACCGTGTTGTTCTTCGTTCTCTTCAACGCCGGCCTGATCGCCATGATCCACCCGCTTGCGGTGGAGCCCGCGGTGCTGCGCTTTTACTGGCCCGCGATGATGCTGGCGCTCGCCCTGATCATCGTCTTTCTCTGGCGCGGCCGTATTGCACGGTTGGAAGGCGGCGTACTGCTGGCGCTGTACTTCATTTACGTCGGCATCGCTATCAGCGGCGACCTCTGGCCGTAGGGCGGGCACATCGGGGAACCATGGACAATGACCGTTCGCGCCGACCATCCGCAAGGGTTGCAGACTGCCGTCCGTCTCGTCGCTCTGCTGAATCTTGCGTACTTCGGCATTGAATTCGCTGTCGCTTTGGCAATCGCCTCGGTGTCGCTGTTTGCAGATAGCATCGACTTCCTCGAAGACGCCTCGATCAATTTCCTGATCGCGATCGCCCTGGGATGGACGGCGAGGCGGCGTGCGCAGCTGGGGATGCTCCTGGCTGGCATCCTGCTCGTCCCCGGTTTGGCGACACTTTGGATGGCGTGGGAGAAGTTCACGCTACCGGTGCCCCCGGAGCCGTTCGCGCTCTCGCTGACTGGGCTCGGCGCCCTGGCAATCAACCTGAGCTGCGCCTTCATGCTGGCGCGCTACCGCCGACACAAAAGTAGTCTCACGAAAGCGGCTTTCCTCTCGGCCCGCAACGATGCGATCGCAAACGTGGCCATCATCGGAGCGGGCCTACTTACCGCGCCACGCTTTCCGGATGGCCAGACCTGGTCGTCGGCCTCGGCATTGCGGTGATGAATGCGGATGCGGCCAGAGCCGTCTGGCGCACCGCCCGACAGGAACACCGCGCGGCGGCGAGGTGACTCCGCTCTGTGTCGTGCGGAGCGGTCTCGACAACTCTCGCGTTTGGGGAAACAACGGCGCTGATGGCATCCGAACGCTTGGTATTTCTGCGCGTATGAGAACTTGCGTTTTTCGCGCCAACCACCGGGGAAGCGGCTGGAAGCGTCACCCGAACGCTATCAATAGCGTTCCCGCCACGATCAGTGCGCCACCCACGGCGGTCTGCCAAGTGAGGTGCTCGCCGAGGAATAGGACACCCATCCCGATGACGAGTGCAACGCTGAGCTTGTCTATCGGCGCGACCGACGAAACCGGGCCGAGCTGCAGAGCGCGGTAATAGCACAGCCAGGAGAGCCCCGTCGCGACTCCCGAAAGAACGAGAAAGATCAGGCTGTACCAGGAAATCGTTCGCGGCGATTCCCATTCGTGGCGCGCAGCTACGATTCCTGCAGTGACCGCGAGAATCACAAGCGTCCGTATGAACGTTGCAAAATTTAAATTGATTTGCGCGACGCCGAGCTTGCCGAATATTGCCGTGAGGGCAGCAAAGAAAGCGGAGCCTAGGGCGAACGCCTGCCACGTCTTGAGAAAGGCCATGATCGGTCCATGCTTTGTTCAGTGATTCGATGCGAATCGGTGACCGCACCCACGCTCGCCGAAGAAACAAGCTTCGTATACTTAAGCCATCACACCGCCTTCGTAGCGCGGCCTCGGCGCCTGCCATTGCGAACGTCTGGCAGCGAGTACGTCCTCCGACACGTTGACTTGCAGTAGTAGTCGATCCGCATCGATGGTGATCGACTCACCTTCTCGAATCAGCGCAATCGTACCGCCGACCGCTGCCTCAGGCAGCGACATGTCCGACCACCATACCGTACGTTCCACCCGAAAAACGGCCGTCGGTGATTAGTCCGACGTCTTCCGCGTGCCCCGCGCCTACGAGAACCGACGTCGGCGACAACATCTCTCGCATCCCCGGGCCGCGTTTCGGACCCTCATAGCGGATGACAACCACGTCGCCTGAGTGACGCGGGTCGGTTCGGGAGTACTACCTCATGACGGCGAAGCGCTTTTCCGCGCGGTCGTTCGACTGCAAACTTTCCAAACGCACAAAACGCTCACTTCCCGGACGGGCCACGTACCTCGAACTGTTCGGTGATTTTCTCGCCGTTTGCGAATTCAAAGGTCACTGACACCTTTTCACCGATGCGCAGTGCTCGCGTGGGCTTGATCAACATAAGATGATAGCTACCGGGCTTGAACACGACCTCGCCGCCGGCCGGCACCTCCACCTTATCAAGGTGCACCATGGTGCTGCGTCCCTTTTCTTCCGTGCTTTTGTGGAGCATCACCTCTCCAAACGCGGGTGAGGTGGCGGCCACCAGCTGAGCAGGTGCTCTGCCAGCATTGCGCAGCGCAAAGTATCCGGCCGCCGGGACGCCAGCCGGCAGAAGGCGAATCCAGCCATCGGAGAGTCGGAGGCTCCCAGCGGAAGCAACTGCGGCGAGAAGCGACAAGCAGACGACCAGGATGGAACGTTTCATGATTGGTTGAACTCCCATACTGAGGGATAATGTAGGCGAGTCGCTGGCAAACTTTCAGCGTTGAATCGAGTCTCACGCGGTATGGGTTCTGGCTGGGCGCGATCGATTAGCAATGCGAGGGGACTTCGAAAAGTCCTCGCATCACTGCTCGTAGTGGCTCTGATCGTCGGCGCCCTTCCCGTCACGTTCGCTAGCCCGAACATGGGACCAGAATGCGCGACATCGTCGAGCCCCGCGGGACATGGCGACTGCTGCGGCGACAATGCCATGATGGCTGATTGCAACGCGGATTGCATGATGACCTTCGCAGCGGCTCTGGGCGTGTATACGAGTTCATCGCACTCAACAACCGCCAGCTAAAGCTGGTGGGTTAGGTATTGCGGACTGAAAGTCCGGATACGCGTCGCCTAAACGACGCGTCTTACTCGGGCTCCATCCTGAAATCGTCGTTCGGCTTCGGCTCAAAGTGATGCTCCAGGTACTGCTTGATCATCTCTTCGGTCATCTGACCCACCGTCGCACAAAAATACCCTCTC
>WHTS01000186.1 GCA_009377585.1 Betaproteobacteria bacterium | reverse complement strand
CGCGCCCGCCTCGGCTGCCGCGAGCGCCGCCCAGGACGCCGCCGGCCCGCCGCCAATCACCAATACGTCAGCGGCGAGCTCGAGCACCTCGGCACCGCGCTGATGATGAACTAGTCGTCTCAGAGTCGACACAAGTTGCTCAATCGTTACTCAATCGGCAACAGCAAGACCGCACTGTCAGCGCACGGCGATCGACGCATCCATGATTCATGCCGTCACGGAGCCGCCAACATCCAACTCGTTGTAGGCGAACGGGCAGCTCAAAAAACTGACCTTTACTCGTTCAAACTGTATCGCCGATTCGACAGGCGGTCAATCGCGTCGCATTTGGTGGAAATTCTCGTAATATGGAAACTCACTATGGAAACCCAACGAGACTATCTGAGCTCTACATAGGCCGGAATACGCTTCGCTTCAACACAGCTCGCCCTCCCAACACCTGCAACGGAGGGCGTATGACCGCTGCTTCCGGCCGAGCTTGCCAACAATCGCAAGTTTCTCAATGGTCGAAGATAGCCGATGCTGGAGCAAGGATACGGTGAGTCCACGGCACGCAATATGATCTGACGTTCCCCCGCAATGCGTCGGTTCTGAAGCAGAATATCGCAGCTGCGCTGCTCCGATTTCTGACCGTTTCCGGCGTATTCGCTGGGGGGTCAGATGACCCAGTGAACCGTGGGTCGAGGATGTTGCAGTCATGCTGCCAAGCGGCTAGAAGCGTTCTTGGCATGATCAGTGGTCCACTCGTTCGTACGCAGATTGACAGATTGACAGGAGGGGTGTTCAAGTGTCTCTGAAGCCGCTTGTAGGATGTGCCGCAGCGATCGTGGTCGGTGTGTTCGGTATCGTTCCGGAGCATCGGGGTGCGCTGGCGAACGATTTCCCAACCAAACCGCTGCGCTTGATCGTTCCGTTTCCCCCGGGAGGCCTCAACGACCTCCTTGCCCGGCTGTTGGGGACGCGACTGGCAGAGCGTCTCGGGGCGCAGGTCGTGATCGACAACCGCCCTGGCGCCAATACGATCATCGGGACCGAGATGACCGCACGGGCGACCCCGGACGGATATACGTTCATGATCGTGCCGGCGGGCCATGCGGTCAATCCGAGTGTCTACCGCACGCTTCCATACGACACCATCAAGGATCTCCGCGGGGTCGCGTTCATCGGGGACAGTCCCTACGTTCTCGCGGTGCATCCAGGGCTGCGGGTGAAGACAGCGGCAGAGCTGGTGGGGCTCGCCAAACGCAAACCAGGCCAGATCAGTTTCTCGTCGTCAGGTATCGGCAACATGACGCACCTTGCCTCGGAGCTGTTGAACGAGATTGCCGGAGTGAAGCTTGTGCATGTCCCTTACAAGGGAACGGGGCAACTCATTTCGGACTTGATGGGCGGCAGCGTCCCGGTGTCCATAATTTCGTTCTCGAGCGGACGCAACTACGTCAAGACCGGAAAGATCAGTCTGCTCGGCGTGACCACCGTCAAGCGCAATCCGCTGCTTCCGGACTTGCCGACGCTCGCCGAATCGGGGCTGCCGGGATACGAAGTCAGCGGGTGGTATGGTTTCGTTGCACCAGCGCCGACGCCCACAACGGTGATCAACAAACTGCATGCGGAGATCACGGCGGTGCTCGCCTTGCCCGACATTCGGGATAATGTCAGGAAGGAGGGCATCGACGTCGTGCCCATGACGCCCGCAGCCTTCGATGATCGGGTCGTGAAGGAAATCGGAAAATGGCGCGGACTGGTCAATCGGCTGGGGATCTCCGCAGATTGGGGGCGACCGAACTAGCTCCAAGCCGTTTGCGCTACGGCGCGGGGAGCGACGGACCGGGTTCTTGAAGGTTTAAGTGCGGAGGTCCGGCCCAGCAGAAGCTCGATCGCGTCCATAAAAACTCCATGCGTAAAGGCTGCTATTGGGAGAGTAGGCCAGCGCTGCAATTCCGCCGGCCTACTCTCCCAGAAAACGTTTATTGCTCGACTTTAATGCCCGTCTGCTTGACCAAATTGCCCCACTTCTGCATTTCGGCCTGTATGAACGCGCGAAACTCCTCCGGCGTATTGCCGCCGGGCACGGCCCCGATCTGCAGCATGCGCTTTCGAACTTCTGGGTTCTTAAGGACCCTGCTGAACGATCGCCGCAAGCTTCGCGATGATTTCGCGTGAGGTACCGGCGGACGCGAGTAGGCCCGTCCAACCCTCCACTTCGTAGCCCTGCAACCCCGCTTCGGCGATTGTCATGAGCTCCGGGGCCTGAGGGAAACGCCGAGCGGAGGTGATTGCCAGCTCTCGCAGCCGGCCTGATTGCATGTAGCCTACAGCGTCGGAGTAATTGGCGAAGGTAAGCTGCGCCTCGCCGGCTACTGTGGCAGCGACGGCGGGCGCGCCGCCGCGATACGGGACGTGAACCATATCAATGCCTGCCATGAACTTGAATATCTCGCCGCCGAACTGAGTGAGGCCGCCGGCTCCAGCAAAGCGGAGCTTGCCAGGCTGTGCCTTTGCAAGTGCTATCAGCTCCTTCACGTTGCGCACGGGTAGGCTGGGATGGACCATCAGCACCAATGGATTGGTATTGAGCAGCGTAATCGGCGCGAAGTCCCGGAGGCCGTCATAGCCGACCTTGAAAATGAACTGGTTGAGGGTCTGAGGCGCCGCGAGGCCAATGAGCAATGCCTGCCCGTCCGGAGCGCTCTTTGCGACATATTCGGTGCCGAGGCTGCCGCTTGCGCCGGGTTTACTTTCGACCAGTACGGTCTGGCCGAGCGCGCTCTGAAGCATCGGCGCGGTGAACCGTGCCATCGTATCGGCTATGCCGCCGGGCGCGTACGGGACCATCAGCCGAACGGGCTTCGTCGGCCAGACTTGCGCGGCCACAGAACCCGCGCCCATCAGCAGCGCCAATGTAGAGCACAAGACCGCATAGGCGTGTATCGGATTTTGCATCGGGAATTTCTCCGCGAGTGGAGGGGCCGGCAACAGCGTTCAGGCGGAATCGAAGGAAGACATGTAGTTTCGATCGTTCAGGTATCGAGCACCGATTCGTGAAACAGCCGCTCTATCGGCACGGGTGCTTTGATCAGGCGCTGATCGACGCAATATGCCATGAAATGCTCGAGATTGGCGCGATTCGCTTTGATGCCGGACGGCCACAGCTCGGGCGCGAGCGTGTCGCGCTGCGCTTCGTACTCGGTGCGAGAGAACGCAAGCAGCGCATAGCCTGGATCGTCGTAGTACTCGCGCGTCTGGCGTTTCGCCTCTTCCCACATTCCGATCAGCGCGCGCGGGAGATCCGGCTTGCGCTCCGCCAGCTCGCGCTTGAACGCGAGCAAGTGCATGATCGGGTACCACCCATGTCTCCTGTAGTAGCGTGTCGACTCCCCGCGCGCATCGGCAAACAATCGACGCACGCGCGGATCACGCTCGAGAACTCGCGGCGGCGGATGCGGGTAGATCAGCGCGTCGATCTGGCCATTGAAGAGCAGCTCGTCAATCGGCCCTTTCGCGCGCTCGAGGTGCATTCCGTAGTCGACGGGAATCTCTTCTGCGCGCGTGGTTACCCAATGGATCTGATCCCACGGCACGCCGTACTCGGTTTTGAGGTCGCCCTTCGCGAGGACCGCCATCGTAATCTGAAAAGCGCCCACACCGACGCGGCGTCCGATCAGGTCGCTCGGGTTGCGAATTCCGGCGTTGGTGTTGACGAAGATGTGGTTCTGGCTGAACAGCCGGCGCGGAAAGACTGGCACGGCGCCGAATGGCAACCCGCGTTCGACGCCGATGATGTACGACGCGAGCGAATGTTCCGCTATGTCGAACTCACCTTTGAGGAACCGCGCGTGGCGCGAGATACCGTGCCGGCGCGGCGGAACCATACCGACTTCCAGAGCGCGCAGGGTCATGCCATCCGGCGGTTTCACCGTGCCAAGAAAGAAAGGCAGATGCCGGTCGTACAGCTCCAGCGCAATCGTGAGTTCGTCCACCCCTGATTTCTCCCGCCTCGATGCTCGTCGCGGCTTTCATCGCACCACAGAAACCGCAGGGGCTGAGTGCATCGATCCTTTCCGCGTCTGGCCCAGGCCGCAGTTCCAGTAGTTGAATGCTTCGGCAGAATCAGCGCATCACGCGCTGATCGGCGACGGGTTGTGATGGGTCACGGTGTTCAGTCCGGAGACCGGCGTGGCCTGCGCGGCATTGCGCCCCGCAATGCGACCAGTCACGAAGCATTCGACGATGTTACCGCCCGACATGTAAAGATGGCCGAAAGAGCTGCCCAGCTCGCCGGCAGCGTATAGCCGGGGGATCGGCTCTCCGTAGACATCAATGATGCGCGTTTCAGCGTCGTGTACCGGTCCGCCCTGCGTGTTGGTCACGGTTGCCCACACCGGTGCGCCGTAGAAAGGAGGCGTACTGATGGGCATCATCGAACCGCGCGGGCGACCAAAGTCTTCGTCGCCGCCGCGCGCGCAAAGCTCGTTCCAGCGCTGCACGCTCTTTTCCATTGCGTCCGTTGCGATGCCGAGCATCTGGGCAAGTTCGCGAAGCGAATTCCCGCGCTTCAGGATGCCGAGCTCGACCTCCCTCAGGTTGTCTGCACTCCAGTCGTAGCGCAGACCTTCCTCATTGGAGGTGGCCTTTCCAAGGGGATAGAGTTTTCGCCCGACCTCGTCGCACACCATGACGCTGGGATTGCGCGGATAACGTTGCTTCACGGGGTCGTAATACTGCATCGGCCGCACCGCCGTATCCTGCGTGTAGGGCTGGTACTCGGACATGAAGCGCCTGCCGTCCTGATCCAGCAGGATCCACGGCATCTTCAGGGTGACGCTGTCCTCATCGCCGGGAAACCAATCGGAAAAGCGTTTCAGGCGAATTGCGTAAGGGTAGGCGGGGTCGCTATGGCGAAAGCCGTATGCGCCGTGGATATGCCACATGTGCCATAACGCCGCACCCAGGTCCTGCGCCATACGGATGCCATCCCCGGTGTTGCCGCCGGCCATTGCGTTCAGAATGGGTTTGCCTTCCATGAACTGCTCGCGCATCGCGGCGTTGCCCTCGAAGCCGCCGCTCGCGAGCACTACGCCGCGGCGCGCGAGAATCTCGTAACCGCCCCCGTTGTGCGATACCCGCACGCCGCGCACTTCGCGCGTGCCGGGTTCTGCAATCAGGCGTTGGGCAGCGCAACCGAGACGGATCTCGATCCCCTGACGCGCAAGATTGTCCTCCAGGATCTTGAACAGCTTGGGCCCGCCGGGTGCCCCATTGGCCCACGGATAGTGTTTTCGCGCATCGAACCCCGGCACGTCGTGAGCGGTGGTGTGGTAGAACGTTGTCGTGCCCGGGAACGGATAGTTACCACCGATGCGGCGCAGTGGCCGTTTCTCGTGGTCGTATGGCCCGCTTCTCGGGTCCGCCATCACGGCCTGGTTCTCCTCGATCGAGGTCTTGATGACCGCGCCGTTGACCCGCCCGAGTTCGCGCACGTATTTCTCGATCTCGCTCATGCCCTGTGCGAGCGCGCGCAGTACGTCATCGGGTGTGCGCCCGTCGTTCGTCGCCTTGAGGTATTGAAACGCCTGCTCCGCGTCGTGTGCACTGCGGACGGCGCCGTAGGAACAGATCGATATGCCGCCGGGCACGGTCGATTTCTCGATCAGCAGCGTTCTGGCGCCGCATTGTGCAGCATTCAGTGCAGCGATGGCTCCGCCGAATCCATATCCCACCACGACGACATCGAAGGTCTCGTTCTCCAAGGCTGGTTCCTCAGGTCATTTTACGAATCGGCTGCACGCACAGCTATGCCGCGTCAGGGTGCCGCTACTCGACCGCAATGTTGGCGCTGCGGACGATGCGTCTGAATTTTTCTATATCGGCGCGGAGGGTTGCGCCAAACTGCTCGGGTGTGCCACCAATTGGTTCATAGCCGAGTCTCTGCAGGCGCTCACGGACTTCCCGTGCATTGAGCCCGTTGAGGATGGCCGAATTGAGCGTCGCGACGATGCTCCGAGGCGTGCCCGCCGGCGCCATGATGCCGAACCAGACATCGACGGCGTAGCCGCGGACCCCCGCTTCTGCGACGGTGGGCAAGTCCGGCGCTGCTGCGATTCGACTACTGCCGATCGCTGCGAGCATCCGTATCTTGCCGGCCTTGGCGGAAGGTGCGAGCGCGGAGAAATCGGCGAAAATGATGTCGATCTCCCCGGCCAGGACGGCCGTGACCAGGGGTGCAGCACCCTTGTAAGGCACCTGAAGGATATCGATACCGGCTGTGGAACGCAGAAGCTCGCCGGCGAGATTGGAGCTCGAGCCTCGTCCAGCCGAGCCGTAGGTCAACAAGCCTTTTCTGGATTTCGCCAGTTTGATCAGTTCCTGCACGCTGGTGGCAGGCACGGTGGCATGCACCGCCAGCACATAGGGCCCGGACGCGACGTTGGCAACCGGCGTCAGGTCGCGCAGCGGATCGTACGGCAGCTTTGCGTATAGGCTCGGCGCAACCGCAAGATTGCTCGACCCGCCCATGACGATCGTATAGCCGTCGGCAGGCGCCTTGCTGGCCGCGGCAACCCCGATTGTGCCGCCCGCCCCGGGACGGTTGTCTACAACCACCGGCCTGGACCATTGTTCAGAGAGTTTCTGCGCGATGATGCGGGCGACCGCGTCGGTCGGACCGGCGGGTGGGAAGGGGACGATCATGATAATCGGCCCGGCGGGGTACTCCGAGCGCGTCGTCTGCGCAGCGGCGCGCGAGGTTATGGCGAGGACGAGCAGCGATGCCGATATTCCCAAAACCAAAGCAGCGTGTCGTTTACGCATCGTACAATGGCCTATGGAACAGGTTGAGACCACGGAGGTCCACCCGCTACGCGCCGCGGTCACGAAAAGAGAGTTCGCTCTCATCCCTCCAGCCCGAGCTGTAAACATCAGCTTACGACGAGCCCCGCGTGCTCGCTTTGGCCTTCCGTCATTCCCCGGGCCTTCATCCACTCATAGGCCCGGCTGAACAAGGCCCGATCATAGTAATCGACGTGCTTGTAGCGCACGAACGCACGCAGGAGCTCATGCGGCTGCAACGCGCCCTTGGCGTGCGCTGCCACGTGGTGTGCATACTTGTAGAAATCGGCATTGATGAGGTCTACGGCCGCATTCTCGGCGTCGTAATAGGCCTTGCGTTGTTCCGGCGTGAGCTCCGGCGCCACCACCTCGCCGCCCCGGTAAAACGCCGATGCGATGATATGCGCGCCTTCCTTGAGCCCGAGGCTGATGAATGGCTCCATCACGGTCACCACGCGGTGAGTGGCGTTCCTGAGCCCTTCCCAGCGCTTCGGCGGGAGGCCGCCCTTCTCGATCCTGACGTGCTCGCGGCCGACGGCGCTCTCGAGCATCTGCAGCGTCGTGTAATGGGAGCCGGTGAGCTCCTGTACGACGACGGGGATGTCGGCCAGGTCGCGCGCGGTCTGCAGCTTCTCGTCGAAGGTGAGGATCGCCTGTGCCGCAACCGCGGCACGCAATGCGGCAATGTTGCCTCCGCGCTTGCCCTGCTCCAGCCGGTCGATGCTTGCCCATTCGCAGACGTTGTAGCTATCGGCCGAACCGCACTCGTAGAGCTGCTCCTTCAACCGCGACAGGATCGGCTTGTCCGCGCTGTCCTTCTCGCGATCAGCATAGGTTGCCGAGAAGCTGACATCGAGCCCCGCCTTGTCGAATAGACCTTCCTCTATGCCGACGGTCACCGGCAGGTCGAACACGGGGTTATTGGGAGCGACCTTTACAACGGGTCTCGTCGTGGATGTCATGGCTGTTCCTCATGTGCGTTGCTGTCGTAGGTGACCACCGCCACTTCGCTGGATCGGCGGACCTGGCCGGAAAAATACGGCCGCCACGAGGGGTCCGCCACACGCCGGAATCGGACTCATTCCGGCGAGGCCGGCAGGCGGCAGTTCAGGCGGCAGAAACCGCGCTCTTATCGCGAGTCAATGCGGCTGCAGGTTTGGCGATCCCGTAAAGGCGTGCGCAGTTGTCCCACAGGA